>JAGCXJ010000182.1 GCA_017961385.1 Lachnospiraceae bacterium | reverse complement strand
TTGACAGAGTAAAGAAGTCTCTTGAAAAAGAAGGGCTTGATTATGTCGAACTTGGAGGTGTAAAGCCAAATCCAAGAAGCGGACTAGTATATGAAGGAATAGATCTTTGTAAAAAAGAAGGAGTTGATTTCATTCTTGCCGTCGGAGGAGGAAGTACAATAGATTCTTCCAAAGCCATTGCGGCAGGTGTAGTCTATGATGGAGATTTCTGGGATTTCTACAGCGGAAAGTATATTGAAAAAGCCCTTCCAGTTGGAACGATACTCACCATTTCCGCAGCAGGAAGTGAAGGCAGTCCAGATTCAGTGATAACCAAAGAAGAAGGGATGTTTAAGAGAGGTGCCAGCGGTAATGCGATAAGACCCAAGTTTTCAATCCTTAATCCCGCGCTCACACAGACGTTGCCGCCTTATCAGACAGCAG
Source organism: Lachnospiraceae bacterium (assembly GCA_017961385.1). Classification (GTDB taxonomy): domain Bacteria; phylum Bacillota; class Clostridia; order Lachnospirales; family Lachnospiraceae; genus Colinaster. The sequence goes on along the minus strand of JAGCXJ010000182.1, from coordinate 3,276 downwards.
CGGGAATAACCGATATAATGGCTCATCTTTACGAGAGATATCTTACAAATTCAAAAGATGTCGAAGTAACAGACAGGCTTATTGAGGCTCTGCTTCTTACAATGAAGTATGAAGGACCGAGAGTGATCAAAGATCCTGATGATTATGAAGCAAGAGCAAATATCATGTGGGCAGGAATGATGGCTCATAACCATTCATGCGGAGTGGGAAGGAGCCAGGACTGGAACAGCCATAACATAGAACACGAGCTTTCTGCTCTTTATGACTGTGCTCACGGAGCAGGTCTTGCCGTAACAATGCCCGCTGTATTCAAATATGTGATGGATCACGATATCATGCGATTTGCCAAAGTGGCTGTAAGAGTATGGGGATGCGAGATGGATTTTGATCATCCGGAAAGAACCGCTCTTGAGGGTATAGAAGCATTTCAGAGATTTTTGATATCTATAGGAATGCCAAAGAACTTTGAAGAGCTCGGTGCAAGGAAAGAGGATATTCCGAAGCTTGTCAATATGCTGTGCAGAGGTGACGGAAGAGACGGTACCATATCGGGATTTGTTACGCTTAATGAAGAAGACTGCACAAAGATCTATGAGATGATGGTTTAAGGATTACGGGTAAAGAAGATGGATAAGAAAAGAAAAGCACTGTTTATCGGCGGTACTGGAACTATCAGTACGGCTATAGTAAAGAGACTCTCGCAGGATCCCTTATGGGAGGTATGGCTTATAAACCGCGGAAACAGATCAGATGCGGTGCCTCAGAATGTGCATCTGATCACCGCGGATATATCGGATGAAGAGGATGTCAGAAAAAAGCTTGACGGAATGTATTTTGACGTGGTAAGCGAGTTTATAGGATTTACTCCTGATCAGGTTGAGCGTGATTATCGCCTGTTTAAGGATAAGACTAGTCAGTACATGTATATCAGTTCTGCATCTGCCTACAACAAGCCTGCAGCAAACTATGTCATAACCGAAGGAACGACCCTTGCAAATCCCCACTGGGAGTATTCTAGAAACAAGATAGCCTGTGAGGAGTTTCTTATGAAGAAATACAGAGAGGAAGGCTTCCCTGTAACGATAGTAAGACCCAGTCACACATATGATGAGAGAAATGTTCCTCTCGGTGTTCACGGCAAAAAAGGTTTCTATCAGGTCATAAAGAGAATGTTGGAAGGAAAGCCTGTGATCATACAGGGAGACGGTACATCACTCTGGACGGTGACATTCAACAGTGATTTTGCTATCGGCTATACAGGGCTTATGGGCAACCGCCATGCGATCGGTGAAGCATTCCAGATAACAGGAGATGAAACTCTTTCCTGGAATCAGATATATGAGACTATAGCTGACGCTCTTGATGTAAAACTGAATGCATATCATGTATCATCGGATTATCTGAGCGAAGCGGGTGATAAGTACGGCTTTGATTTTGAAGGAAGCCTTACGGGAGACAAGTCTGTTTCGGTTGTATTTGACAACAGCAAGTTAAAGAGACTAGTTCCTGATATGAAGACAAATATAAGCTTTGACAGGGGAGTGAGGATAGCTCTTGACTATGTTCTGTCTCATCCCGAGTGTCAGGTGGAGGACAAGGAGTTTGATGAATGGTGCGACAGGGTAATAGATGCACTCGAAGAATCAAAGAAAAGGATATGATGGAGGAATGAAAATGAGTATAAGATGGGGTGTACTTGGAACAGCAGATATCGCAAAGGGATGCACGATCCCCGGGATGCTGCAGGCAGATAACTGTGAACTGTATGCAATAGCCGGAAGAAATGAAGCAAAGGCGGAAAGCTTTAAAACTGAGTTTGGATTCAAGAAAGCCTATGTCGGATATGATGCGCTTCTTGCAGACAGTGAAGTAAAGGCTGTCTATATACCTTTGCCTAACAGTCTTCACTGTGAATGGGTGATCAAGGCTCTGAAAGCAGGCAAGCATGTTCTGTGCGAGAAGCCGATGGCATTAAGTGTGGATGAAGCAAGACTGATGTATAAAACGGCCGAAGAGAACAATGTCATTCTAATGGAGGCATTTGCATATCTTCACAGTCCGTATGTACAGTCACTCAAGGATGATATAGCAAGCGGTATCATCGGCGATATATTCTATATCGATACTGCATTTGTTACACAGGGATATGAAGAGGATATAAGGATCCATAAGGAACTGGGCGGAGGCGCTATATATGATCTTGGATGCTACTGCACGACGATGATCCTTTCTCTTGTTGACAGGGAGCCGACATTGGTAAAGGCATGCGCTCAGTTTAATGAAAACGGTGTTGATACATTCTCTAGCGGCATAATGGTATTTGAAAACGGCATACGAGCCTCATGGAATGTCGGAATGGTCCTTGGAAAAGGCACCAACGGACGTATGGACAGGCTTTACATACACGGTACAAAGGGAATAATAAGATCAGATGTCGAGTATAATCAGTCCGGTGAACTCACCTATACGATAGAATCACAGGGAAAGATCACAACACGAAAAGTTTTGGCAAGACAGAACTATGCCCTGGAAGTAGAACAGCTTGGAAGATGCATAGAAAACGGTGAGGATCCGCATGTTTCAGCTGAGTTTTCTCTAAGGAATGCGAAAGTGATCGACAGGATACTGACTGATATCGGATATAAGTAAATACGTTGATCAGCTCTCAAATGCATTCATGATGTGATCTGCAGATATCATTAATGGACTGACATCATCTTTAGAGTCGCAGTAAACGGAAAATACAAATCCGTTATCCTCAAAGCAATACAGCTTATCATCATGATCTTTTGAAAGCATGTTTACTTTTGTTATATCGAAAGCTAAGCCTGTACCTAGATATTTGGTATAGGCTTCTTTTTTTGTCCATATCTCAAAGAAGTGCCTGTCATCATTGTTGCTCTCAACAAAATCTATCTCAGCAGGATGGAAGCAGCGCTTCATGATATTGTATTTAAGAGGTCTTACATGCTCGACATCGACGCCGACTCTACCTGAATCAGTCACACCGCAAATAATCATGCCTTTGGTGTGGGAAATGTTAAAATCAATGTTATCATGACCTGTCAAAAACGGTTTTCCATGTTCTGATCTTGAAAATTCGAGAGCATCGTTATCAAGACCTGTCAGCCGGCATATGGCATATCTTGCAAGCAGGGCTGAATAAAGCGTAAGCAGTTTGGAATCATCAAATCTTACGCGATCTATGGCTGCTCTTCGCTCATCAGAGACATATCGCAATAGATCCCGCTCTTTCTCAGAAAAATGTGAAGTTGA
>JAGCXJ010000181.1 GCA_017961385.1 Lachnospiraceae bacterium | reverse complement strand
TTTATACTTATCGGTTTTTTACTTGGCATAAGCGCTATGTCAAATTACTGGGATTTTCCCATATACTATATCGTTTCAGGGAGCATAATCCTCTTTGGCATGATGCGTGTGATCGGACTAAAGAAAAGACTGTGGGGATATGTCGCATTATCAGGGATATTCATAATGCTGATTAAGGTGGCTGTTTCGTTGATATTTGATCTTAAATTCAACAAGATGGTCGAAGGAATAGGTATAGTAGAGAAAAGATCACTGTTTCATCAGCTCGTCCTTTTATGGGGCCTGCCTGTTTTAATGTCAGTTTTATTCGTAGTATTGTTAATAAGAAAGAAAAAGCTGGATAGCTGCAGGCTCTATACATTGATGTTATGTCTTTGTGCAACAGGACTGATAATGATCCCTGAATTCATATTTGTAAAAGACATATATATCAACTCATATCCTCGAGCAAACACGATGTTTAAACTGGGATATGAAGCTTTTATCATGTTTGGCATATGCTCAGGTATCATAATAAATACTTTCTTTAAAGAGGCGGGCAAAGAGGAAGGATATAAGGCTTATCTGTACAGAAGGACAGCAGTCATCCTGCTTGTTTTTGAACTTATGACGCTGGGTTTTCCGGTAACTGCTACAAAATCATGGATAAACAGTTTAAAGAAAGAAGACTACGGCGGATTTGATGCAGCTAAGACGATCAGAGAAGTAAACGCTGTTGATATGCCGGCTATTGAAGCACTTGTAAATATTGTTGAGCATTCTGATAAGAAACAGCCGATCGTACTTGAAGCAGATGGAGACAGCTACACAAATACATGCAGGGTTTCGGTCCTCACAGGATACCCTACCATACTGGGATGGCATACTCATGAATGGCTCTGGCACGATTCGCACTCATATATGGAAATGAGAAGACTTGATGTGGAGAGCATTTATACATCAGAAGATGAGAACAATACAAGGAATATCCTTAAAAAGTACGGCGTTGACTATATATTTATAGGTGCCAAGGAGTATGAAAGATTTGAGGTTGTTCAAAACGGCATACTTGAATCCCTGGGAGAAGTAGTATATTGCGCATCAAATGAAGACGGTCAATTGGTCGAGATAATAAAGATAAATAAGTAATGAAGACAAACAGTAAATATCTATTGCTTACAACTTTGATATATATCTATTTGCCGCTGGCTATCTTTATGCTGGGGTTTTGCGCATGGTATGTGTGGATTGTTACATTTGGCGTATGCGGCTATATACTAAAGCATATGTATGACTCCTATCGCATAGATGATGATATTAAGGAAACTGTAACAATATCACCTGTAATTCTTGTGATAAGTCTTGCTGTTATCATCTTAATCTGCATCATAATGGGCTTTGGAGGCATATTTATTCAAGCAGGCGACTGGGGAAAGCATAATGCACTCCTTCATGACCTTACTGACATGTCATGGCCTGTCATATATACAGAGAATGAAAAAGCTCTACTGACATATTATATCGGACAGTACATTATACCTGCTCTTATTGGCAAGGCCGGTGCTTTTATTTTTGGCGGCATTGACTCGAATGTTAAATTAGGATTTAATATATCGGCTATAGCGATGTCAATATGGGGAGTGCTCGGTCTATATATCGCATATCTGAATCTTATCAGACTCATCAGATCAAATACCAAGTTTAAACAGATACGAACACTTATAATCATGTTCTTTTTCTGCGGAGCCCTTGTGCTGGCTCAGAGTGTGCTATCAGGGATATACAAGGATGATATGTATTCTGTCGGGGCGCATCACTGGCTTTTATGCAAGGATTTTCACCTGCAGTATCGCAGCAACTTCGTAATGCTGAGATTGACATATCCTCAGGTTATTGTCATATGGCTCATAAGCATGCTTTTTCTCATTCATAAGAAGAGAGTGAGATACTATGTCATATTGATAGCGCCGGTTTTAATGTACGGAACATTCAGCGTTCTGTTTCTTGCTTTTGCTGCAGTAAGCTATGCGATTTATGAAATTCTGGATTCAAAGGAGAGAAAAAAGACTCTCAAGGAGATATTCTGTATTGAGAATCTTGGTGCTTTTCTTACGATGGGATTTGTATTCATCGCATACTTTATAGGATATCTGCAGGTTGATAAGCCGTCAGCATTAAGGCTTGTTGTTCATGACATTAATATAAATTCGATATTCATAATACTTGTATTTGACTTCTTTATGTTCGGTATATATGCCGTATGCGTATACAAGGAGCAGAAGAACAATATACTTTTTTATGCTGTTGTAGCTTTTCTTACCGTTTTGCCCATATTCTCGATGGGGCTTTACAATGATCTGGTAATGGGAGCATCGATTCCGGCTCTTTTCTTTTTGATGACATATGTTATAGAAACACTTAACAAGAAGAAAGAGACCAGGGAATACGGCTTAAGAAGCGGTATCGTCATATTCACCCTCCTTATAGGCATGTGGTATCCCATCATGGAGATAAGGGATATCATCGATTACGGTACACAAAATGACGGAACGCTCGATGTATACGGAACACTCGGAAGATATGCAGACAGATATTCTGATGAAGGTATAGATCTTATCTATAATTATTATACATATGATACTGACGGCAAGCTTTTCTATAAGTATTTAATGCGCAGGGATAAGGACGGAAAGAAAACAAAAAAGGACATTGTATCTGGCATATTCTTTGATACATACATAAATATTAAGGTATTTGACGAAACTCCCTCGGATGTACTTGATGCAGCGCTTGATAAATGCAAAGCTTACGAGCTTATTTTCAGCAAGACCGATGAAGGAAGCGAATTATATAGGATAAATCACAGAATGAACGGGATTGAGGGCGAGGATGCCTATACGACTATTATTTCAGAGGATATGTACAATGTCTTAAGATATGCCATACGGTATGCCAATGAGACTGATGAAAGCTTTAATCCTGCACTTGGAAGCGTCATAGATCTATGGGATTTTAAGAACGGAGAGAAAAACATACCTGATCATGAACTTATAGTCGATGCACTTAAGCATTCTGATCATTCAAAGCTAGAAGTGTTTACCAGAAAGTCTTCATCAGATGAAAATGAGATGGAATATCTTTTAAGAATTAACGATGATGATCTAATGATTGATCTCGGGGGAATAGCCAAGGGATATATTGCAGACGAACTGAGGACATTCATGTGCGGATGCGGCTGCTCTGAAGCAGTTATTTCTCTTGGCGGAAATATTACTTGTATAGGAAACAAGCAGGGAAAAGGATACAAGATAGGTATACAGAAGCCCTTTGAAGGACAGGGTATCACTGCAACGACGGTAAACGTCGGACAGACCAGTGTTGTTACTTCGGGGATATATGAGAGATACTTTGAAAGAAACGGCCGTATATATCATCATATCATCGATAATTCAACCGGCTTCCCGGCTGAGAATGATATTGCGTCAGTGACTGTCATATGCAAGGATTCAATGAAGGCGGATGCTCTTTCGACAGCACTTTTGTGCATGGGATATGAAAAGGCAGGTGAGTATCTTAAAGGCCAGACTGATGTCAGAGCTATATTTATCTTTAGAGACGGTACTATATCTGATATTCACGGGTAAATCTGTTTGACACGGATAAACAGTATATTTATAATAGATTGGACGTAAATTAAGGTTTTTGAAAGGAACAAGTTATGAGACAATTTACTTCAAAAGAATTAAGAAAGATCTGGAAGGACTTTTATATACAGAGAGGACATGTGGATGTAGGAGCGGTTTCACTTGTTTCCGACGGTTCCACAGGCGTTTTGTTCAATGTGGCCGGAATGCAGCCTCTCATGCCTTATCTGCTCGGAGAAAAGCATCCGTTAGGAACAAGACTCTGCAATGTACAGGGATGCGTAAGAACAAATGATATAGATTCCGTTGGTGATAAGAGTCATGTTACATTCTTTGAGATGATGGGAAGCTGGAGTCTTGGCGATTATTTCAAGGAAGAACGCTGCAAGTGGAGCTATGAGCTTCTTACAGAGGTATTCGGATTTGATGCCGATCATCTTGCTGCTACTGTTTTTGAAGGCGATGAGAATGCTCCCAGTGATGAAGAGGGCGCTCAGTACCGTATTGCTTCTGGCTTTAAGATATAGAATATTTTTTATCTTCCTGCGGAGGAGAACTGGTGGGGACTGGAGTATGGCCCCTGTGGTCCTGACAGTGAGATGTTCTA
>JAGCXJ010000180.1 GCA_017961385.1 Lachnospiraceae bacterium | reverse complement strand
CTATTGACCTCCAGACCATGGAGAGAGAATGATATGTTGTAAGGGCACATACAAGTCGCTCCACCATCGTCGTACCCTACGTTGATTGACACGAGATAAACACCATTATTGGTGCCGTTACTTGCGCTGGCTGAAAAATTATAGGCGGCGCAGTTGGCCCAATAATTAAACAGTTGCACTTTATAGTTGCTCGTTGCCTTGTGGACAATCATAAGTTTACAAAAGCGATCACAGGTTTTGTTCTTTTTAAGAGAGACCTTGGAAAGGAATCATTTACTTATCCTTATGTTTTAAAACACTATAAAGAGAAGAAGAGTGAAGCTGAGTGCAGACTGATCGCGTATGAGCTGTCTACTATGATGCAGCTTATCATATACAGAAAAGATGATATAAAAAAGGATTTTGGAATCGATCTTGCAGATGAGAAAGAGCTTAAGCATTTTCTTGACATGCGTATAGATCTTCTTTTAGGAGACTGATCATGTATATATATCCACTTAAAAGACTTCCTATAGACATATATTCTCTTGCCGGAGGAAAGGCCAGATCACTTGCATATATGATGCAGAATACTAAGCTGCGTATACCTGAAGGATACGTGATCACTTGTAATGCTTTTATGAAAACTGAGCTTAAAAAAGAAGCAAGAAATGAGCTTATGGAATTTCTAAAAAGCCTGAGTGATGGATCAACATATGCTGTAAGGTCTTCTGCATTGAGTGAAGATGGTGACAATGCCTCATTTGCGGGACAGTATGAAACGGTAACTGATGTAGAAAAAAAAGACATTTTAAAAGCTGTAGGAAGAGTAGCATCATCAAGTGATAACTCAAATGTAAAAGCATATGCCCAAAACAGGGCAGGTGATCTAATTCAAAAAGAAGGAATCGGTATCATAATTCAAAGATACGTAAGGCCGGAATTTGCAGGTGTAGTTTTCACATCTGATGTCATAACAGGCAAGGATGAGAAAATGGTTGGCAATTATGTATGCGGTGAAGGAGAGAGGCTGGTTTCAGGGATAGAAAATGCCAAGGAATTCAGGATTAACTCTATAAAGTATTCATATGAAGGACCTGAAGAATTTGCTCAATATGCAAAGACTCTGTCAAAGTACTGCATTGAGATCAGAAAGCTCTACGGTATGCCAATGGATATCGAATGGGCTGTTTCAGATAAAAAGGTATATATCCTTCAGGCAAGACCTATCACAACTCTTTGCAGACTTAATATGGATAACTATGATATTAATGGCGCAAGATCTGCTTATAAGATGTTAACTAGGACAAATGTAGGTGAGATATTCATGAAGCCAGTATCTCCGATGACATTCAGCGTTCTTGAAAAGATCAATGAGATACTGGGACTTCCGGATTGGCTTGATAATATTTGCGGACAGCCCTATATGAACATTTCTGTCATGTGCTCGTTGGCTGTATCGTTTGGCTTTAAAAAGGAAAAGGCATATGAAGCTATGAAGGGACTTGTCGGAAGAGTGCCTGATGATGTAGAAGTACCTGTGTCGCCGTTTGACAAAAAGGAATTTCTTAGAAGGATCTACAGACTCTTTTTCCCCAAGCAAAAATCCAGACTGACTAAAAAACAAAAGAAGGAAATGGTCAATGATCTGGCTGATATCGCAAGAAGTATGATCAAAGATATCAGAAAGATAGAGAACATTAATCAACTAAGTACTTACTGGGATGAAGTAATGCTCACTAAATTAAGAGATGGTATGTCATCAGTCATCGGGCAGTCCGGTACTTCCATGATCCCTTTGTTTAATACTAATAGCAGCATAGCAAAGATTGCAGGTAAAGATATGGCGGACAGATTATGCACCGGATGTTTGGGCTTGATAGAAAGCATGAAACCGCTGTTTTTGATAAATGATGTCATACAGGGAAAGATGTCAAAGGAAGAATATGTAAGGGTATGCGGGCAGAGATGTCCCAATGAAATGGAACTTGCTGCCATTCATCCTTATGAGGATGATTCGTATGTAGACAGGCTGATAATGCAGCATAGGGACGATCATCTGAATATGTATGAATTGCAAAAAGCTAAGGAAAAGGCATACGAAGAGGCACGTGCTGAGTTTAAGGACATGTATCCCGATAAAAGAAGATGGATTGACAGGCAGATATCACGTTTTGTCAAAGCAAATACATTCAGAGAAGATCTCCGAAGCAAAGGTGTATGGATATTCTGTGTATTCAGGGAATATATTTTGCAGGCCGGCAGGCTGACCGGACTTGATGATGATGTGTTCATGCTCACATTTGATGAGCTGTTTTCATATCTTAATGATGATAGAATATCACGTGAAAAGCTGACTGTCAGACGAGAAACGTATGAAAGATACAAAACCTATGATCCACTACCTAATATCGTTGTTGGCAGATTTGATGTTGATGAATGGATTGCAGATAAAAACCACAGAAGTGACTATTATATCCAGGACATGAAAAGTACTGTATTAGATGAAGACGCTGACATAAAAGGATTCGCCGGAGCGGCCGGAGTAGTCAGAGGAAAGGTTAGAGTTGTAACTGATATTGATAATATTGGAGATATACAAGTTGGTGATATACTGGTTGCCTCGGCAACAAATGTTGGATGGACGCCTGTCTTTACAAAGGTATCTGCCATTGTTACTGATATTGGGGCACCTCTGTCGCATGCGGCGATTGTAGCGAGAGAATGCGGAATACCTGCTGTTGTAGGCTGCGGTAATGCGACAACTCTGCTCCGCACAGGAGATGAAGTGATCGTAGATGGAAGCGCAGGAACAGTCAAGAAAGTTCTATAACAATTCAGGCCAAACTGTTTTGTGTGATCATGAAGGATTTTTGTGCGAAAAATATGCTAAAATAATTGCATATTATGTGGGATGATTGGGAGCCTGAAATATGCAATTTTCTGATATAGATGAAGGAAAACCCTTTGATTGGGGAAATACTTCAAAGGATTACGCCAAATACAGGGATATTTATCCGGATGAGTTTTATCAAAGTATTTTGGATCTGGAGTTATGTAAGAACGGACAGAAAGTACTTGATGTTGGAACAGGAACCGGAGTCCTTCCGCGGAATATGTACAAGTATGGTGCAAAATGGATTGGAACTGATATTTCTCCCCAACAGATCGAGCAGGCAAAGCTTCTTGCTTCTGAAAAGGGGATGGATATCGAGTTTTATGCATGTCCGGCCGAAGAAGTAACCTATAAAGATGATACATTCGATGTTATAACTGTATGCCAGTGCATCTGGTATTTGGATGCTGAGGCTATAGCGCCAAAATACGCACATATGTTAAAGCCTGGTGGGAAACTGCTAATTTTGTACATGGGATGGCTTCCTTATGAGGATACTATTGCGGGAAAAAGCGAAGAGATTATCTTAAGGCATAATCCCAGTTGGTCTTCTTACGGAGATACTGTTCAACCTGTTTTTGTTCCTGATGAATTGCTTAAATACTTTGAAATAGTATTGCGAAAAGAGTACAGAGTAGATGTTTCATTCACACGAGAAAGCTGGCATGGTCGCATGCGTGCCTGCAGAGGTGTTGGGGCTGCAATGAATCCGGAGCAACTTAATGCATGGAACAAAGAACACATGAAGATGCTAAGTGATAATGCTCCGGAGATATTCCCGGTAAAACATTATGTTTCTCTGGCAGAATTACAAGTTGTTAAGTAATATTCATTTCATCACATTTTCGTAATGATGTATTGGATATGATAAAATTCGATAATAGCAAAAATTTGTTAGGTGCTTTTTGAAATAAAAGCTTTGGTGTCTATGAGAATATAGAGCAAATGAAAGTGTTACAATAATGAGATATAAGAATATTTATAGCCTAATTCTGGTTTTGTTAGATTTTACCCTACTTGTATTATTCATTTTTTTTATACCTTCACTGTTGGTAGATCTGGTCGGGTTTGATGTTACTGAATATGAAAACTGGTCTGGTGAGTTGCAAAATCAGGTTGTATTTCGTCTGGGCGCCGGTTTTTGGGAAGTGATGATCATCCTCATAAAAATGCTTGGTTTTACTATTTGGCAATGTAGAATATCAAAAATCAAGAGAAACGTGGTCAAGTATATATTAGTTGCGTTACATGTTGTTATAGGAATTTTAGGTTTGATGTATGTTTTTAGGTTTGGACATGGTCCGAATCTTGTATATTCAATTCAAACATTATTAATGGAATAGAGGTGAGCATTACTCATGTGGTTTAAGATGCATCCTTGGGTTTTCCCGGCAATAATAGGTGGAATAGGTATTCTTTATCTGATAATTAATATTGGTGCAGTTATTGAAACCAAAAAGATCCAGAGCAAAGGTTCTGATCATCATATATCAGGAATACCTTTACTTGGAGGGATTCATCTTTTGATAGCTGGGCTGATCAGTCCTGTCAAATGGTTAGCTCTGCTGTGTGTTTTAGATTATTCATTTTGGAGTTTATTATATGCGGTATTCATCGCAGATAGAGTACAGAAAGATAATACTGGCAGTGAGAATGATCAAAAGGAATAATTATAAAAGCTTATGCAAGAAAAACAAGTGACCAGCTTACTAAGCTGGTCATTCATTGTTTATTTAACGATTTTTGTGTGTTCTCTGATTCTTATTAACATCAACTAATTATGATTTTGGTTTTATCATTTCCTTACATCTCCACTTTTCTCCAAGTATTTCGTAGGTCTCGATTTCTTCGGCCTTAATATCTTCAAAGCCCGCAGATCTGTAGCAGTTGTATGCAGATATGTTGTTTTCAAAAACTCCTAGAGATACCTTACTAGCTTTACCAGTATTAAATGCATAATCCAGCCCGAGGTTGAGCATTTTTTTGCCCAGTCCCATCCTTCGTTTTTTAGGGTCGATTATTACACAGCCTATTCTGAGTTCATCGATTGCTCCATCAGGTTTTCTTAAAGTGAAGAATCCGACGATCTCATTATCTTCATACGCTGTAAAAGCCTTTAACGATTCAACAAAACCAAACTGTTTTGCGCTTATCGGGTAATTACCTAGTATACCCGCACTCCACTCATAAAACGCTTTTTCATTATCACACCAGGATAAGATCGTTTCAGCATCATTGCTTTTATATGGTCTGAGCTCCATTTAAATGCTCCTTTCAATTAAACAGCAGTCCTTCTGTTTAGAAAATGTGCAAGTCCGTGTGCCAGTTTCATATTTGCCATCATAGCAATTACCGAGATTATTATACATATAGCGGTCATTATATCAAAAGATAGATAATTTACACTCTTATCAAGTATGAGTATACTGATTGGCAAACAAATGATACTTGTTATGACGCAAGGTATGTATCTCTTAATATAAATCGAAAGGACAATGTGAACTGCAAAGTGGCCTGTCAGGGATATAAAGATACCAAACCAAACAGCATATAATATCTTGTTCGGAAAATAATAGGCCCAAAGGCTAATACCGAAGAATGGAATGAATTCTTCATAAACAGCTGCAGAAAATGTTGCGGTTGTCAGGCCGTTGTATATTTTATTCAATTTTGGATAGCGTTCAAAAAGGCCTGAGTTTGTTTTAAAGAACCAGTCAAAGCCAATGATCTCCTCCATATCATGAAAAATAAAGATGATTGGTAATAACAATAGATATTCTCTCATTTTTGTTTCCTGACAATAAGTATATATAAGCTAAAATGACACACTTGTATCGTTTCTGCGATAAGTATATAATATTATCTGAAAATGTAAATACAGATTGATAAAGATACACGATTTTACAAAAATGTGTCATTTTTGAGGAAAATGCGTATGATCGAATCAAACAATCCTTCAGCGGTAAGATCCAAGACGGAGATAACGCAGGCATTGCTTAAGCTTATGGAAGAATATCCGTACAGTGAGATAACCGTTAAACAGATAATACTTACGGCTTCACTGGCAAGAAAGACCTTTTACAGAAATTATGAATCAAAGGATGATGTATTGTGTTCACTGATAAAAAAGTCTTTCCGAGAATATTTTGATATAGTTAACAATGCCAGAGGAGATGTGCTTACAACAATAATTTCATATGCAGAAAAAAACAGGGACATTTTAATGCTTCTTGAAAAAAACGATATGCTCCATCTTGTGCTAAAATGCATGAATGAGGACGGACCTTTGCTTAGAAAAAAAGAGGTTTCAGAGTCAAACCCGTTCAATGATCTTTTTGAAGGATTGGATTCTGAATATCTGATAGCACTCAATAACGGCGCAGTATGGAATGTTATGGCATTATGGGTGCACAGAGGAATGAAGGAAGATCCGCAAACAGTAAGGAATACTGTTGAAGAATATTTGAAAAGGATAAAGAATAGTACGTTTGCATTCTAGAGTCTGATATAATGAGTAAAGGTAAATTGAGAATAAAATACGGAATTTCATTCATAGTTTTACTGCTGATCGAAATTGCTATAGGAAAATGGTCTAAAGGTTTAGTAAGAGGATTTGTAGGCGATGTTTTGGTCATTCCTATGATCTATTTTATGATAAGGGCGATCATATTTGTGTATGACAGGATTTTTTCTGTTTACGTGCTTCCTCTGTTATGCTATTTCCTGGGCTGGCAAGCAGAACTGCTGCAGGCATACGATATTACGGGACATCTTGGGATCGATAAGAATTCGCTGATCGGGATTATAATAGGTGGACATTTTGATCTTTTGGATATTCTGGCATATATGCTCGGATTATATCTTATAGGAATATATCTTGCCTTGGAATCAAGGGATGACAGATGCTGGTTTTATCCGATCGGGGTATTTATACACTGGACATGGGGATTTGCACAAACTCTGGGCGGCCTGATGCTGTATCTTTGGTTTTACAATAGTCCGCATCGTTATTATCGTGGAGTTGTACTTACCGAGTGGCCTCTACAGGGAGGGATATCCTTAGGTATGTTTATATTTGCTCCTCATGACAGGCCCGAGGTCATCGTACACGAATATGGACATACATTTCAGGCGTTGTTGTTAGGACCAATGTATCTTTTGTTCATAGGTATTCCGTCTATTAGCTGGGCATGATTTCCTGTTTTTGACAGATTGCGTAATAAAAGAGACATACCGTATACGTGGCTATATTGTGAAAAATGGGCTTCATACTGGGGTGAGAAGATTACAAAGGAAAGGGCTTACTGGTAATGATCACAGATGAGATAAGAGAAGAGCTATTTGCAAAACAGGATCAGAAATACAGGGATATGCAGATAAAGATCATACCGAGTATTGATAAGGATGCAATAATAGGTGTAAGAACACCTATACTGCGTTCATATGCAAAACAGCTGTCAAAAAGGGATGATCTTGACGGATTTTTATATGATCTGCCTCATAAGTATTTTGAGGAGAATCAGCTTCATGCATTTATCATATCCGAATTCAAGGATTACTCAAAATGTGTAAACGAGGTCGATCGATTTCTTCCCTATGTAGACAACTGGGCAACATGTGACCAGATGTCTCCAAAGGTATGTAAAATGAATAAACAGGTGCTGTTAGAAACTGTTAAGAAATGGATATATTCTGACAAGACATATACGATAAGATTTGGTATCGGGATGCTTATGGAGCATTATCTGGATGATGATTTTGATCTGTCATATCCTGAAATAGTTGCAGGTATCAGATCTGATGAATACTATATCAATATGATGATCGCATGGTATTTTGCTACCGCATTGGCAAAGCAGTATGATAGTATCCTTCCATTCATAAAAGAGAAAAGACTTGATGTATGGACACATAACAAAGCTATTCAGAAATCAGTTGAAAGCTATCGTATATCTGATGAACAGAAGGAATATCTAAAAACTTTGAAGATAAAGAAATAATGGGTAAATGAAATGAATTACATTAACAGCATCAGAGAGCACATAGGACATGATCTTGTAATGACAGTCGGATGCGGTGTCCTTATAGAGAATGATTTGGGACAGATCCTTTTGCAAAAGAGGAGTGATACGGGAGAATGGAGTCTTCCCGGAGGCGCTCTTGAACCTATTGAAACATATGAACAGGCAGCAAAAAGAGAAGTAAGAGAAGAGGCAGGTATCGAGGTTAAGAATCTCAAGCTTTTCGGGATATATTCAGGGAAACAAAGAGAGATACATTATCCTAACAAGGATGTTGTATATTCTTTAGCTGTAATGTTCTGGACAAACGAATACAGCGGCATGATCTCAGATACCGATTCTGAAGTGATAGAGCATCGATTTTTTAACAGAGAAGATATTCCGCCTGAACTGTTCCCATGCGACAGCAAGGCAATACTTGACTGGGCTAAAGGAGTTAAGGATATAATTGTCGACTAGAAAGGATTTGACTTGTAAAGATCATGATCAAAGCATATTTTTTGGATTATACAGGAACCATGGTTAAAGAGGATGAGCCATATACCAGACAGCTGCTTAAGTATTTTATGACTCACAGCAATATCGCTGATCCCAATGAAATACTGCGCATAGTCTGGGGGATGGTAAAAAATCTTGAGGCTCAGAGCCATGGGGATGCGTTTATAAAGAATGACGAAAAGGTTGACAGGATACTTGACTATTGCGTAAAGGAATATGGACTAAGCGGCGATCTGGATTACATGCACCAAATCTGGAGAAATGTGTGGGTCCATGCACCTTTGTTTGAAGATGTAAAACCTTTTTTTGAAAGATCAAAGCTTCCGATCTATGTATTATCAAATGATGATCTGTGCTATCTAGAGGAATCAATGAAGATAAAAGGCATAGAGCCTGCGGGAATCATATCTGCCGAGATGGCACGTGCATGCAAGCCAGATAAGGCAATATTTGAGAAGGCTATGGAGATAGCAAAGGTAAAGCCAAATGAGGTTATACATATCGGGGATTCGCTTACTTCGGATATTGAACCTGCAAAGCTTCTTGGAATCACTCCTGTTTACATTTCAAGAAAGCAAGATGTTAAGATCGAGTCTGTACGTGTTATAAGAACGTTAGAAGAACTGTTATGAAAGGCATAAAAAATGGAATTATTTGACAATAGACCGGAAAATGAAGATGGAAGACTTGACAGAGAGATCAGGACATATGATTTTCTGGATAAACTTGGTATAGAGTATAAAAGGACCGATCACGAGCCTGCTACCACGATGGAAGCATGCACTAGAATAGATGAAGTTCTTGGAGTAGTGATATGTAAGAATCTGTTTTTGTGTAACAGGCAGAAGACCAGTTTTTATCTGCTGTTGATGCCGGGAGATAAGAAATTCAAGACCAAAGAACTGTCTTCTCAGATAAATTCGGCCAGACTCTCGTTTGCACAGGAGGAAGATATGCTTAAGTTTCTTGATATTGAGCCCGGAGCTGTCAGTGTCATGGGACTTATGAATGATACGGATAATGAAGTCAGGCTATTAATTGATGAAGATGTTCTTAAGAGCGAATATATCGGGTGTCATCCTTGTGTATGCACTTCATCTCTTAAGATTAAGACCAAAGATGTTCTGAATAAGTTCCTGCCTGCTACAGGTCATGAATATGTAACTGTTCATCTCGTCGGAGAGGAATGAATTATGAGTACGATAAAAATTCAAAAGATAGGGATTACAAAGCTAGACACCGATGCTGTGGTAAATGCTGCCAATTCAGGACTGTGGGAAGGCGGAGGAGTCTGTGGATATATTTTTCGTGATGCGGGTGAAAAGCAGATGACTGAAGCCTGCAATGCGATAGGGCATTGTGATGAAGGATCTGCTGTTATAACTCCCGGGTTTAATCTTCCTGCTAAGTATGTCATCCACGCTGTCGGTCCCAGATGGTCGGGAGGCAACAATAACGAGCCACAATTGCTGTACAGTGCATATAGGAATTCTTTGCTCATTGCAAAGAAGAACGGACTTCATTCAATAGGATTTCCTCTCATATCAGCCGGGATATTCGGATATCCGATAGATAAAGCATGGGAAAGAGCTATCAAGGCGTGCAAGGATTTTATGGATGACAATCCGGATTATGAAATCGAAATAGTTTTCGCTGTTCTTGATGATAATATCATGAAGATCGGAGAGAGTGTAATTTCCGGTTGTTGAATATGTATCATCCTTAACATGATACAGTTATATATGAAATGTAAAAGGGAAGATATGATAATAGTGCTGATGCATGCACTATTCGTTTCATTAAAGGAACAGGGTTAAAGATATAACTTATCGTTAAATGACAGATCGCAGTTGATTGTGTGAAACGGTTTGATATTAATGCATCTTTTTATACTGATAAAACATCCGACACTATCTTACAGGTATCAGACGGAGTAGGTGTATGCGATCAGGGGTATCTTAAAGAGAACCATATTTACTGAGATTTTCTGGTGCAGGCCTTTTACTGCACTGTTTTTCTTTGGCGTAAATCTGTTTTACTGAAAACATATAAAGCACGGGATAGTACCCAATATGGTTTAGTTATGATATTATTGTAGAGTATAGTATCAGGGGTAAATATGAAGAGTTTCAGAGCGAAAATGACAATTATGATAGTGCTGGTAGTACTGGGCAGTTCAATACTGCTGTCTTTTATCAGCTATCAAAGAGCAAGAACCAGTCTGATCACTCAGATGGAGGATAATTATGATGCCGCTGCGCAGAAGTATGCTCTTGAACTGACTTCCTGGGTCAATACTAATGCAACGATAATCGATACACTTGCTGCTGAAATCGCAGTAAATGATATTTCATCTAAGGACTATAACACATTTCACAACTATTTAAAGCACAGCAATGAGATCCTTAACAAAAACGGATATGTTTATGATGTCTATTTTACATATCCGAATAATACCATGGTGTGTGCTTCTGATTTTGTAGCAGACGGATCAGTCGACTTCGTACATGAAAGAGAGTGGTATACCACCTCAGCCTTGACAGGTGAGCTTTTCTATTCTACGCCATATCTTGATTCTGATACACTCAGACCGGTTTTTACAATTTCAAAGGCCGTATATAAGGACGGTGAATTATTGGGCGTTCTGGCAGCCGATATATTTGTTAACGTTTTAGTTGACATGATCAATAATGCGGATGTTGAACAGAACAGTTATGCGTTTTTGATAGATCAGAATCTCAGGATGATAGTTCACCCAAATCCGGCATATGATTATGAAGATGTTCCCAAAAAGGTCATGGAAGTTAAGAATGCACCATACGGTCAGCTGATCGAAAAGATAAGAAGAGGCAAACCCGACGAGATGGTATTTATTGACGATTATGATGGCATAAATCGTGGAATAGTTGCTTCTCAGATGACCAATACTAGATGGTATGTATGTATTGCCACCAGTAGGGAAGAGCTTGCAAAAGGCGTCAGCAATCTGGTTAGAGGATTTGTTATCGCTACGATAGTGGCTGCGCTGATAGGAGTATTGATAGCAATATTTCTTGCTCGCGTTCTTGATAAATACAGCAAACAGGAGCAGGAATTCAAGTCAAAGGTACTTAAGCTTGAAAAGCAGGCTGCAGATGAAGCCAGCAAGGCTAAGAGCCGTTTCCTTGCAGATATGTCTCATGAGATAAGAACTCCGATAAATGCGATCTTGGGTATGAATGAAATGATCATGCGCGAGTCGGATAACAAAGAGATACTTGGGTATTCCCAGAACATTAAGCAGTCAGGACATAATCTTCTGACACTGATAAACGGTATATTGGATTTTTCAAAGATCGAAGACGGCAAGATGGAGATCGTGCCGGTACGATACAGTGTCAGCTCCCAGATAGGATATTACATCAATTCAATTTCTGACAGAGCAAAAGCAAAGAAGCTGAAATTTAATCTAAACATTGATCCGAATCTTCCATGCGAGCTTTACGGTGATGATACCCGTATAAATCAGATTGTCATGAATCTTTTAACAAATGCCGTAAAGTATACTGAAAAAGGAAGTGTGACCCTTTCTGTTAATGGCAAAGAGAGAAATACTGAAAATAATGAGATACTGCTTCATGTTGAAGTGAAGGATACAGGAATCGGCATAAAGGAAAGCGATATGGCTCGTCTGTTTGAGTCATTTGAGAGACTGGATGTTGTCAGAAACCGAAACATCGAGGGAACAGGCCTTGGAATGACTATAACAAGAAAGCTTCTTGAACTGATGGGAAGCGAGCTCATGGTTGTAAGTCAGTATGGTATAGGAAGCACTTTCTCATTTGAATTGTGGCAAAAGATAGAGAATGACAAGCCGCTGGGAGATTACAGAGAAGCTATTGAAAGAGTCGAACCTGTAGAAGCTTACAGTGAATCATTCCATGCAAAGGATGCATCCATTCTTGTTGTTGATGATACAAATATGAATATACTTGTAGTCGAGAACCTTCTTAAGAAGACAGGGATAAAGGTGGATACAGCACTGAACGGTCCGGATTCCATTGATCTGGCTGACAAAAAGCCTTATGACGTCATTTTAATGGATCAGCGCATGCCCGGTATGGACGGAACCGAGGCTATGAAAAAGATCAGGGCTCTTGAAAGCAAAAAGAATGAGAAAACACCTATCATATGTCTGACGGCTGATGTTATAAGAGGCGCCAAGGACAGATATATAGAACAGGGATTTGATGATTATCTGACAAAGCCTGTTGACGGTCTTGAACTTGAAAAGATGCTCATAAAGTACCTGCCAGGTGAAAAAGTAGTGATATCAAAGATAAAAGATGCGGCAGAAAACGATGAACACAGACTTGACGAAGTCTTTGTTGCAGCACTTGAATCAGTATGCGTCGATATAGAAAGCGGAAAGAGTTATTGCGGTCACGATGATTTGATGTATAAAGCGGTACTTGGCGACTTTGCTCTTGAACATAAGACAAAAGCTCTTAACATTGAGGAGAGTTATGAGGCTAAGGACTGGAAGAATTACAGTGTCTATGTACATTCATTAAAGAGTTCATCAAAGACTATAGGTGCGAAGGATTTGTTTGAACTGGCTGCTGAATCAGAAGCAGCAGCTGATAATCTAGATGTTGCTGCTATAGACAAGAACCATGATAAGATGATTGATATGTACGAAAAGATCGTGAAAGTGATAAGGGACAATATCGATCTTGGTGATAAAGACAGTTCGGATGATGAGATCCTTGAGTTTTCGCCCGATTTATGATTACTTACTGTTGGGTTACGGTCGTTGATATATAATCTCAAAAATGAACATGCATGTAAAGGATTACATGCTTCGCGTATTAAAGGATTAATGAATTCTATGAGCAAAGATAGATATGTCATTGACAGTAATACGAACATTGACGACACCCTGAAGTTGATCTCTATTCACAAAGGAGTTAACAAGGGTTTCTTCTTTATGCTTCTGGCACTATATTTAGTAGCTTATATCGGAACAGTCTGGATGGCACGTTCGACTAATGATATCACAGTTATCTTTGGGTATAGCATCCCCACGTTTGCAATTACCGGAGTGTTTTCATCTCTTGGGCATATATGCATTATATGTATGACGGTTTTCTTCAGAAAAAACGGTTACATCGTATCTATGTTATTGATGATTCTGCAGTTTCCGGGACTTTTGATCAATATATTCGTAAGACAACGTCATGCAAATCTGCCAGGAATCTTTACCAGTCTTTTGACCATAATCGCGATAACGATCATATTTCTCAATAACAGAAGAATTGAAAAGTATCAGCAAAGGATGAGCGAGGAAGCGGTTACCGATTCGCTGACAGGTCTTCCCAACCGGTTTGCCGGAAAAGAATTCATTGATGAAATTACGGCAGCAAATGAAAGATTTGCGTTTGTATCAATTGATCTTAATAACTTCAAGAGCATTAATGATACGATGGGACATGCAGTAGGAGATAAGGTGCTTGTCGAGGTTGCCAATCGATGGAAAAATCTTGCTGATACAAATCAGACAGGAACAGCTGATTTTGTTTCTCGATTAAGCGCTGATGAGTATTCGCTGATCATCAGAGGTTTTAAGACCGACTTGGATCTGCTTCGTTCTATCAAGGCATATAAGGAAGAACTGGAGAAGAGGATAACAATAGAAGACTGCGATTTCTTCATGACTGCTTGTTTTGGTTATGCCATATATCCTGATGATGCAGACAATTCAGGTACTCTTTTTTCCGCAGCAGATACAGCTATGCATGAAATCAAGCGTGCAAATAGCAGCAACTGTATCTTGCGTTATACCCAGAATCTTAATAAAACCGAAATGAAGATGGATATTGAAAGAAAGATCAGGACCGCGATCGAAAATGATGACATCCTGTACTACCTTCAGCCTCAGTATGATATCAATCATAAGCTTCGCGGATTTGAAGCTCTTGCCCGATTGAAGAATACTGACGGTTCGTTTATAAGCCCGGCTGATTTTATACCTGTTGCAGAAGAGGCCGGCCTTATTGATGTTCTTGATCAGTGTGTATATAAAAAGGCTGCAGCATTTTTTAGCGAGGTAATCAAAAAAGGTGGAGAGGATCTTACTTTAAGCATAAATGTTTCAGTAAAGCATCTTTTAAAGAATAACTTTATTGAAGAAATAAAAGAAGTACTTGATAAAAACTGTATCCCTCCCCAAAATCTTGAGATAGAGATCACTGAGTCTATAATGATCGATTCTGCAGGAAAGGCTTTAGAGTGTGTTCGTGATGCAAAGAATATAGGAATTAAGGTAGCAATAGATGATTTCGGTACAGGTTATTCATCTCTCAGTTATCTGAATAAATTCCCTGCCAGTCTGATAAAGATAGATAAATCGTTTATTGATGGTATGAATACCAGTGAAGCTTCAAAACAGTATGTAGCAACCATCATATCAATTGGACATATATTGAATCTAGAGGTCATATCTGAAGGCGTGGAATCAGATGACCAGCTTGATACGCTTAAGGATATC
Organism: Lachnospiraceae bacterium; assembly: GCA_017961385.1. Classification (GTDB taxonomy): domain Bacteria; phylum Bacillota; class Clostridia; order Lachnospirales; family Lachnospiraceae; genus Colinaster. Next base: position 1,095 of record JAGCXJ010000180.1, on the reverse strand, counting down.
GGCTGTGACTTTATTCAGGGTTATATCTGGGGGCGTCCGCTTCCACCTGAAGAAGCAAGAAAGCTTGTATGTGCTTAAGATTTAAAAGAATACGAATAATTGCATCGTAACAGCAAATTAGGATATCTTAATTTGCTGTTATTTTTGTTTTCTGATACGTGACTCGGTAGTATAATGGTAACAACATCAAATAGTTGATGGACGTATGAAAGGGGTATGATTATGACACTTGCAGCAGTAATTGCAATCTTTTTGGTTATCGCGCTGATAATTCTTATCATCGTGACGGGTTACGTAAAAGCTCCTCCGGATAAGGCTTTTATCATTTCAGGATGGAAGAAAGAGCCTAAGATACTTATCGGACGTGCTGGAATAAAGTTTCCTTTCTTAGAGAGAAAGGATACCCTTGTTCTTAAACAGATCAGTATCGATATAAAGACTAACGGCTACGTTCCTACACTTGACTTTATCGGTGTAGATATTGACGCGGTTGCAAAAGTCAGAGTTAAGACAGATCCTGAAGGCATCAAGATAGCCATGAAGAACTTCCTTAACATGGATGAGAAGAACATCATTTCTGCTCTTACCGATTCTTTGCAGGGTAACATGCGTGAGATAATCGGTACTGTTAAGCTTAAAGAACTCAATACCGATCGTAAGAAATTCGGTGACGAGGTTCAGGAGAAAGCTCAGAAGGATATGAATGCTCTCGGTATCGAGATCATTTCATGCAATATCCAGAAGATAGAGGATGAAAAGGGACTGATCATTGCATTAGGTCAGGATAATATGTCTCAGATCCAGAAGGATGCATCAATTGCAAAAGCTCAGGCTGACAAGGATGTTGCCATTGCAGAGGCAGAAGCAAAGAGACTGGCTAATGAAGCTCAGGTTGCAGCTGAAACCGAGATTGCTGCAAAGCAGAATGAACTGCGTATCAAACAGGCAGAACTTAAGCGCGAATCTGATATCAAGCAGGCTGAAGCGGATGCTGCTTATGAGATCCAGCAGCAGGATCCGCGAAAGACTATAGAGATTACGTCTGCCAATGCTAATATCGATAAGCAGGAGAGAGAGATCGATCTCTCTCTCCTG
>JAGCXJ010000179.1 GCA_017961385.1 Lachnospiraceae bacterium | reverse complement strand
TGCTTAACAGGATGGACTGAGTAAGATCGCCGTCTCCTCTTGCGATATCGACTATCTTGCCGTTAAGGGTTGAGAAGTTTCTTGCAAGTATCCTGCTTATGATGATAAGGACTGTGGTACCTATTATGAATACTATGACGCAGATAGCTATGACCATCTTTAAGATCTGACCGATCTGTTCGTTGACCCAGTCAACATTTACATCGATACCAGCTATTGCAGCAACCTGGTTTTCGTCATATATGGGACTGTAGGCAGTAAGGTGAGTACCCCATTCATCCACCGTTATATCCTCTGTTATAGCAGTTTCACCGCCAGCGGCAAGCAAGGTTTCCGGATCTGTCTCAAATTCCTCGCCCGCATCCGCCGGTTCTTCGGGATCCGAATCAACTGCATATATAAAGTTTCCGTTATCATCGGCTTTTATGGTATATACATACTCAACACCGCCGTTTTCGAAAAATACAGTCAGAGTATCATAGATCTCATTGAATGCATCACTGTCCATGTCATCGGCAGTGTTTATCTCATCAAATAAAGAGCCGTCAAGAGAGGCTGCGACGCAGCGTGCGATATTCATCGCATTGTCCTTTATCTGATCAAGAAGAGCTGCCTTTGCCCTGTTATAGATGACGGAACCTATTGTCACATCGGAGATTATTAACAAGAGCATTATTATAACAAACAGCTTTGATGAAAAACGTACCTTCCTTACCTTCATATTCTTTCTCCCGAATTCCTGGCATATAATTTCTGAAAATTTAACGGTTTTTATTCAAATATACTCTAAATTATAGTATTATATAGGAAATGTATCAAGCATTTAAATATGTATTCAGGAGGTATTATTAATGGCAAAAACACTACAGGATATCCAGACTCTCATACAGGAGGAGGGTATACGCATCGTTGACTTCAAGCTGACGGATATCGACGGAAGATGGCGTCACCTAAGCATCCCGTCTGAGAGACTGACAGACAAGACGATGGAGCAGGGAATAGGATTTGACGGTTCAAACTACGGTTACGCACCGGTTGAGAACAGCGACATGGTATTCATACCTGTTCTGGATTCGGCTGTTGTAGATCGCTATTCAGCGGTTCCGACTCTTTCAATGATAGGCGATGTACGTGTTATAGATCTTCCGAACAACAGACCGTTTGACCAGTATCCAAGAAACGTGGCGATACGTGCACTAGAGTATATGAAGGAGATCGGTGTTGCAGACCAGATGATAATCGGTCCCGAGTATGAATTCTATATCTTCGATGATGTAAGATACAGCACCAATTACTATGATATGTATACAAAGATATTCACTTCCCAGGCAGCATTCGCATCAGGAAGCGAAGAGAACAACAACGGCTATCAGGTGCTCCCAGGAGGCGGATATCACAACTCTTTGCCGACAGATATAAGAAACGACATAAGAAGCCAGATGTGCCTTGTGATGAAGGAATGGGGAATAGATGTCAAGTATCATCATCCGGAAGTAGGCGGAAGCGGACAGATGGAGATCGAGGTGGAACTCGGTGATATGCTTAAGCTTGCTGATGATACAATGAGTGCAAAATATGTAATAAAGAACGAGGCAGCAGCCGAAGGATGCACAGCGACGTTCATGCCTAAGCCGCTTTCGGGCGAAGCAGGAAACGGTATGCACGTTCATATGCTCTTAAAGAAAAACAAGAAGCCTATCTTTTATGATGCAAAGGGATATGCACAGCTTAGCAAGGAAGCTCACTGGTTCATGGGCGGACTCTTATCGCATGCAAGCTCGCTGTGTGCTATAACAAATCCTTCTACAAACTCATACAAGAGACTTGTTCCCGGATTTGAAGCTCCCGTTACGATAGGCTATGCTATGTCTAACAGAAGTGCCGTAATACGTATCCCGGCATATGCAAAGACACCCGATACGAAGCGCTTTGAATTAAGAAATCCCGATGCTACATGCAATCCTTACTATGCATATGCAGCGATCCTCATGGCAGGACTTGACGGAATAAAGAACAAGATAGATCCTCATAAGAAGGGCTGGGGTCCTTACGACTTTAATCTCTATAACCTTTCTGATGAAGAGAAGGCTAAGCTTACCGGACTTCCCACTTCACTGGATCAGGCTCTCGATGCTCTCGAAAAGGATCATGATTATCTGACAGTAGGAGGCGTATTCCCTGAAAGACTTCTTTCACAGCTGATAAGCCGCTACAGAAAATCAAGCTCTATGATATCAAAGCTTCCTCATCCGATGGAATTTGCCATGTATTATGATCTGTGACAGCAGCAAAATACCATATGAAATGATATGTACCCTCTTTCCTGGATAGCCGGGAAGGAGGGTATTTCTATGTGCTTTTTATGTTATATGACTCTGCGCTAGTGGATTTAGGTTTAAAAAGGTACTATGGATTTTTAAGGTTGCATGTGATAGTTTCGTGTTAAATAGGTGAATCAGCTATTTCGCAAGGAGCAATAATGAAAAATGGTGTAAAGACAGTTATTGTGATATTTATTGTAGTAAGCATATTAGCACTAGCAGCAGTATGCAAAAAAACGCTGAACAACTTTGATTATAAAGACCATCTTGATGAAGCAGTGATCAATGTGGATGATGTCAGTATAACCCTGAGAGAATTTGGATATTACATATATGATGTAGAGGCTTTTGTTCAGAAACAGGCCCTTATATATGATCCCCAGAATCCGAAGCACTGGTGGAATACTCATTTTTCGGCGGGAGTCGATTCGCAGTTTGTTTGTGATTATGCCAAAAACGTTGCAGTCAACACATGCATACTGGATGAAATCTATTATAAAAATGCTGTTGGACAGGGGATCACATTAAGCTCTCTTGAAGAAGAGCAGGCTTTAGATGACGCAAAAGATATGTATGACAGTATGAATCCCAAACAGCTTGAAGCAACGGGACTGGATATGGAAATAATTGTCAGAATGAAGAAAAAGCATCTGCTGGCATCAAAATATGCTCAGTATGTTATAGAAAATGAAAATATGTCTGGGTACGCCGATGAACCTGAAAAACTTGTTAACTGGGATGGAGAATACTATCTTAATGAGATATTGCCAAAGCATGCGATTCAGACGAATGATAAGGTCATGGAAAAAATAACACTGGGAAAAATCACCGTTAACTGTGATCTGGAATAAACTGTTTTACGGATATTCCTGATACATTTCTTGCGGGTTGTATCAGGCTGTCTTTACCATGTTTCGGCCGTTATCCTTGGCAAGATACAAAAGCCTGTCAGCAGCGCTTATAGCATCAGTGATATTGTCAAAATCCTTTAAGTGTATGAGACCTGCGCTGAATGTGATCCTAAGATCATTATCAACATCCCACTTTTTATCTTCAAAGGCTTTTCTGGCATCGTCTATCCTTTTAAATGCTGTATCTTTTGAATCAGCCTTTATTATCATCATGAACTCCTCACCGCCGAATCTGGATATGATCTCATCTTCATCTTTTATTGTAGCTCTCATTATATCTGCAAATACCTTAAGGACATCATCGCCGAATGCATGACCGTAGGTATCGTTCTTATCCTTAAAGTGATCTAGATCTATCATGATCATATAATAACGATCATCCAAAGTGGTTTTATCAATATAGTTAAAAAACTCCCTTCTGTTATAGAGGCCTGTGAGTTCATCTATCTTTGAGAGGCCGTCGAGTTTTACAAGGAGAGCTTCTCTTGCTTCCTTTTCCTTCTGATACGCATTCATGATCAGAGCTGTAGTCAATATAAGATACGTCCCGATAAGGATAAGAGAGCAGATCATGTCTATGAATCTGGCCTCAAGAGTCAGATGCGTAAGTATATCCTTTTTCGGAACAGAGCTTACTCTTGCACCCGGCATGTAATAGTATGAGACTATGATACATATGATATCGATAAAAAAGGATATGATCAGACATATGATACGCCTGAGGCCCTTTAATACCGGGATGAGCAAAAAGACTCCGGCTATCATATAAAGGGGCATGCCCGAATCGATACCGCCGCAGAAAAAGAAAGCAAGGGGTATCACAAAGCAGTTTAGTATATAGCAGAGCATGAGCCTTGCAAGATCCATCTTTTCAAGCCTGTATGCAACAAAGAAGACCGCTGCTAACATCAGTCCTGATGCAAGCGTTGCTATGTTTGCTTCAGGGCTCAGTTTTTCGGCATATGTGATGATGGCGGAAGATATGACTAGAACAACACCCACCAAAATGACTACACTGAAGTACTTATCCTCAAGTGTCTTTTGCTTGTTTATGAAAGATAAAAGCTTTTTCATCAGAAAGAACCCCTGTTTAAAACTCCCCATAATATAATATCATACTGCCGTAACAGATCTATATGTGCTATCATCATATCTATGAAACGTTTAAGACTTTTTATCATTTTTTTATCAATCTCGATAATGTCAGGATGCGGGGCAGATGCTGCATACGATGAGCCTCCAGCTGAGCCTGTCGTGACCGCTTCTGTACCAGAGCAGATTACGGAAGAAGCGATAGTAACAGAGCCGCCTGTCGTTACTCCAAGTATTGAGGAGATCGACACCTCGGTGAATATCATCATGGTAGGTGACATACTCTTGCATACTCCTGTCGAGGAAGCTGCAAAAAACGATGAGACCGGCATCTATGACTTTGATTTTATATTTGATAACAGCAAAGATAAGATAAGCTCAGCGGATATAGCAATAGCAAATGAAGAAGTCATAATCGGAGGAGAGGAGCTTAAGGTATCGGGCTATCCTGCATTCAATGCTCCGTACGAGATCGGTGATGCTTTATATGATGCGGGCTTTGATGTGATATGTCATGCGACAAATCATGCGCTCGATAAAGGAAAGAAAGGGATAATAAACTGCCTTGACTACTGGAGGAGCGCTCATCCTGACATGATAGTTACGGGTATATATGATAACGAGGCCGATGCTTCTAATGAATCCATCCCTGTCATAGAAAAAAACGGTATAAAGATAGCAATACTCAACTACACATACGGAACAAACGGCATCTCACCTCCTGCTGACATGCCGTTTGCCGTGAGCATGCTTGATAAGCAAAGGGTGATATCTCAGCTTGATATAGCTGAAAGGGAAGCTGATTTTACGATCGTATGTCCTCACTGGGGAATTGAGTACAATCTGGGCATAAGACCTGTTCAGGAAAAGTGGGCTTTGCTTTTTATAGAGCATGGAGCCGATGCTGTCATAGGTAACGATCCTCATGTGATAGAGCCTCTTAAGATAATAGATGATGTGCCTGTATATTATTCACTCGGAAACTTCGTTAACTGGACATCGGGTACTGGAAAAGGCGTGGCAAACAGAATGGTCGGCGCAATGGCCGATATAACTATAAGCCGTAAAAGTGACGGCAGTTTATCGGTAGATGAGTGTCTGGTCAGAAAC
>JAGCXJ010000178.1 GCA_017961385.1 Lachnospiraceae bacterium | reverse complement strand
TGATAACCAAAAAGGTACTTGAAGCAGTAATAAGAAACGGTGCAAGACTGGCTCTTCCGGGAGAATTTACAAAAAGAGCTTTTTTAAACGGTCGTATAGATCTGACAAGAGCTGAAGCTATAATGGATGTGATCAGTGCTGATAATGAGCTCGCACTCAAGGCATCTGTAAAGCATTTGAGGGGAGATATCTTTGAAAAGATACTTAATCTCAGAAATATGATCATACATGAGACCGCATATATCGAGTCTGCTTTAGACGATCCTGAGCATATAAGTCTTGACGGATACAGCGATACGCTTAAAGAAAGAGTTAGCGGTATTCTTTGTGAACTCATTAAAATGGAAGAATCCGCTTCAAACGGTCAGATCATAAAGGACGGTATCCTTACAGTAATAGTAGGTAAACCGAATGCAGGTAAATCTTCATTCTTAAATATGCTCATTGGCAGGGAAAAAGCTATAGTTACAGATATTGCCGGAACTACAAGGGATGCGCTTGAGCAGCATGTAAGAATAGGAGATCTAAGTCTTAATCTCGTGGATACCGCAGGGATACGTTCAGCAAAGGATGAAGTAGAAAAGATCGGTGTGGAAAAATCAAAGGAATATTTAAAAGAAGCCGATCTTGTGCTCTTTATTGTTGATTCATCCATAAAACTTGATGAAAACGATCTTGATATAATAGATCTTATAAAAGACAAAAAAGTTATAATCCTTTTTAACAAGAGTGATCTTTTAAGTGTTATAGAGGAAAAGGATGTAACTGATAAGTTTGAAGATCTGAACAATCTGCGGGTTTTAAAAGTGTCAGCAAAGGAAAAAACCGGTATTGATGAGTTTTGTGATCTTATAAAGGAATTCATTCTTGATCAGAGCATATCTTCAAACAATGAACTTCTAATAACAAATGAAAGACATAAGGAAAAGATTCATGAAGCTGTTGAAAGCCTGAATCTTGTTATGGACAGCATAAATAAGAACATGCCTGAGGATTTCATGACGATAGATCTTATGAGTGCCTATGCTTCTCTCGGAGAAATAATAGGTGAAGAGATAAGTGAAGATCTTGCAGATGAGATATTCTCTAAGTTCTGTATGGGTAAGTAATGGTGAGTAGGATAAGAGAAAAAGTAGATGTTTGTGTTGTAGGAGCAGGTCATGCGGGTTGTGAAGCTGCTCTTGCCTGTGCGCGTCTTGGTCTGAATACTGTAATATTTACTGTCAGCGTTGACAGTATTGCTCTTATGCCCTGCAATCCTAATGTCGGAGGAAGTTCAAAGGGTCATCTGGTAAGAGAACTTGATGCACTCGGCGGAGAAATGGGAAAAAATATCGACAGGACATTTATCCAGTCAAAGATGTTAAATGTTTCCAAGGGTCCTGCTGTTCATTCCTTAAGAGCCCAGGCAGATAAAGCTGAATATACCAGAGCCATGAGAAAGGTTTTGGAAAATCAGGATAATCTGACTATAAAACAGGCTGAAGTAACGGAACTGTTAACCGTTGAAGATATAGCTCATCTTAATGATGAAAACGAAGTAGTCGAATATGAAAAGAAAGATAAAAAGCCCATTATCGGCGGTGTAAAGATATATACAGGTGCTGTATATGAATGCAAAGCTGTTGTTTTGTGTACAGGAACTTATTTAAGAGCAAGATGTCTTTGCGGTGAAGCAATAACATATACTGGACCGAACGGACTGCAGCCTGCAAATCATCTTCCGGATTCCATAAAGAAACTCGGGATAGAGCTCAGAAGATTCAAAACAGGAACACCTGCAAGAATGGATAAGAGATCTATTGATTTTTCAAAGATGATCCCTCAGTACGGTGATGAAAAGATAGTACCGTTTTCATTTTCAACAGATCCGGAAAGCATTCAGATTGAACAGGTTCCGTGTTATCTGACATATACTAATGAAGAAACTCATGAGATAATAAGAGCAAATCTTGACAGATCACCGATCTATGCGGGTGTTATCGAGGGAACAGGTCCCAGATACTGCCCGTCAATAGAAGATAAGGTTGTCAAGTTTCCTGAAAAGGAAAAACATCAGGTATTTATAGAGCCAGAAGGACTCCATACCAATGAGATGTATGTCGGAGGAATGAGCTCTTCTCTTCCGGAAGATGTTCAGCTTGCAATGTACAGAACAGTCCCGGGACTTGAAAACTGCAAGATCGTAAGAAATGCATATGCAATAGAATATGACTGCATCGATGCTATGCAGCTATTGCCGACTTTGGAGTTTAAAAAAGTAAGTGGTCTTTTTGCCGGTGGACAGTTTAACGGAAGCAGCGGTTATGAAGAGGCTGCAGCTCAGGGACTGGTTGCCGGGATCAATGCCGCTATGCAGATAAAAGGAAAAGATCCTCTCATCATAGACAGATCAGAGGGATATATCGGAGTTCTTATTGACGATCTTGTTACAAAGGAAAGCTTCGAACCTTACAGAATGATGACTTCAAGAGCTGAGTACAGACTTTTGCTTCGTCAGGACAATGCAGATATAAGACTCAGAAAAAAAGGTTACGAGATAGGACTTATCTCTGAAGAACAGTATAAGCATCTTATCGATAAGGAAAAAATGATCTCTGATGAGATAGATAGACTAAAATCTACAATAGTCGGAGCAAATGCGAGAATCAGCGCATTTATGGAAAAGTTTGATTCTCCTGCCTTAAGAACAGGATGTTCTCTGGCTGAGCTTATGTGCAGACCTCAGTTTGATTACGAAAAGCTGGCAGAGATCGATGATGAAAGAGTAAAGCTTCCGGATGAGGTAATAGAACAGGTAGAGATCGAGATTAAATACGAGGGATATATAAAGCGTCAGATATCACAGGTCAAGAGTTTCAAAAAGATGGAAACCAAGATGATACCTGAGGATATTGATTATGATGATGTAAACAGTTTAAGAAGAGAAGCCCGCCAGAAGCTTAAGATGTTCAGACCTGTATCTGTAGGGCAGGCATCAAGAATATCCGGTGTTTCTCCTGCTGACATATCTGTTTTGCTTGTTTACTTAAGTTCGAGGTATCCTAAGAATAATGAATGAAATTGACAGATTAAAAGAAATTGTTGAAAAGTTAAGATCCAAAGACGGATGTCCCTGGGACAAGGTTCAGACACATGAGAGTTTAAAAGCTGCCTGCATTGAAGAAGCCGCAGAAGTGATCGGCGGTATCAACATCCTTGAAAAGACAGGGAAAGAGGATAACCTTAAGGAAGAGCTCGGTGATCTTTTACTGCAGGTAATGTTTCATGCAGTAATAGCTGAGGAAGAGGGAAAGTTTAACTTTGATGATGTAGTGAGATCTATCAATGAAAAGATGATCCGCAGACATCCTCATGTTTTTAATAATGTTGACTATGCAAGCGATGAAGAAAGACATGCTGCATGGGAAAAGATAAAAAAAGAAGAAAAACTTGGTCGAGAGTGGGAAGCAGCTTATCTTAAAGATGCTATGAAGGAAGCAAAGCAGCTTATAGCAAAAGCTCAGGAAAGAAAAGGATTTGATCAGGATAATGAGTGATAACTCGTTTTTCATACAGGGTTTAAAAGAATATGGTTTTGATCCGACTGATGAGCAGATTGATAAGTTTATAAGATATTATGATCTTTTGATTGAATGGAATGAAAAGATCAATCTTACTGCCATCACAGAATATAAGGATGTCATGATAAAGCATTTTCTCGATTCAGTTTCGATAATCAAAGCTGTCGATATGTCCTCAGTTACTTCGCTTATCGATATAGGTACAGGAGCCGGTTTTCCAGGCATTCCGATAAAGATAATGTTTCCGGATATAAAGATCACTCTTTTAGATTCTTTAAAAAAACGACTGAATGTATTAGACTTGATTATAGATGAGATAAACCTTAAAGAAATATATACTATACACGGACGTGCTGAAGATATCGCAAGAGATCCTAAACACAGAGAAAAGTATGATCTTTGTGTTTCAC
>JAGCXJ010000177.1 GCA_017961385.1 Lachnospiraceae bacterium | reverse complement strand
GGCATAGTCACGTGACCCTGGGTTTCTACGATATCGCCTGTGATTAAATCCGTCATCTGGGGACCTTCAATTGCGAAGTTTGCCGTGAATTCTGCGCCGTCTGCGTTGATCGCAACATATATCTTCTCACCATCAAGGCATCTTTCCATCACACACTGCCTGTTGGTCAGAAAGGCACTTCTGAATGTGCCTTATGCCAGAATCTTCTCTTTCGATCTAATGGCAGAAAGCCTGCTGACCCAATCAGTCAACTCATTCTCGACATAAGTGTCGAAGCACGGACGCAGTGCAGGATCGCCCTGAGACTTCTCGCCCTTGGCTCCCCACTCGCTTCCGTAGTATATGCAGGGTATTCCGGGCATTCCCATCAGTGCTCCGTACAAAAGCGGCAGATGTTTCTCGTTTGTGAGAATGCTCGCGATCCTTGTGACATCATGATTGTCCACGAATGATAACAGGTGTTTTCCTCTGTAGATCCCCTGTCCGTCCTCGCCAAACTGCCTCATAAGACTGTGCATAAGCTCAAACATGTTCATGCAGTTAAAGCTTGAATACAAGCCCTTGTAACACTCATAATTGGTCGCGCTGTGAAGCATATCATCTCTTACAAGATCGTTATAATTGCCGTGAATCATCTCTCCTATCAGATAAAACTCGTCTTTGAGTCCGTTTGTGAAGTTTCTCAGCCTGTTTATGAAGCCTCTGTCCAGGCAGTAGGCAACATCGAGCCTGAGTCCGTCTATACCGAATTCGTCAACCCAGAATCTGACGGCATCAAACAGATAATCGACCACTTCCGGATTGTACAGATTAAGCTTTACCAGATCGTAGTTGCCTTCCCAGCCTTCATAGTACAGACCGTCGTTATAGCATGAGTTTCCGCCAAAATTAATGTGAAACCAGTCCTTGTATCTTGAATTTTCCCTGTTTTGCAGAACATCCTTGAATGCAAAGAAGCCTCTGCCTACATGATTGAACACACCGTCCAACATCACTCTTATGCCGGCTTCGTGGAGCGCATCGCATACTTGCTTAAAATCCTCGTTTGTTCCAAGTCTTACATCGATCTTCTTAAGATCTCTAGCATTATATCCATGTGTATCGGATTCAAACAGAGGCGAGAAATAGATCGCGCCTATATTGAGTCTCTTAAAATGCTCTATCCAGTCCTTTACCTTTAAAATCTTGTGTGTCTGTATACCGTCATTCTCATAAGGAGCTCCGCAGAATCCCAGCGGATAGATCTGATAAAAAACACATTCCTCAGCCCACATTTAAATCTCCATCCTTTTTTCTATATTTTGTAGCATATAAATGCATATCTGCCATATATTGTACTATCTTATCCATGTATTATCAATATACGCAAAAAGAGACATGCACCAGCATGTCTCTTCTTTTAACAGTTGTTTTTATTCTCGGTTATCCTAGCAGGCTACCGAAAAACGTCTTATAAGTCTCTCAAAATGTTCATCATATCCGTGAACGGTTACTTTTATCGCTTTATTAAGGTCAAGTCCCAAAACGCCCAGGATAGACTTCGCATCCACAATGAAATGCGTATCGGAAGAAGCATCAATATAGCAATCGCTCTTGCTTGCCGCCTCTACAAAATCACGAACTTCCGAGGGTCTTAGCTTTATCTTATAATCCATCCCTGTATTACCTCCCTGAAGACTGAAACAACTCTTGAAAAAAACTGTCTTCGCCGTTTTTCTCAACTTTTCAAGATTATACACATAAAAAGGTAATAAGTAATTATACAAAATGTAGATAATAAGTGCCGTTTTGCCCCCAAACCTTGTAAAAATGCATGGAAATCGTTTTACAGGAGTGCTACATTGGCCTCTTTTGCCTTGTCAACAACATCCTGAGACCATAAAGAACACTGTACTTCGCCGATATGTGCCTTTCTTAAGAAGAACATGCATATACGGCTCTGTCCGATACCTCCGCCTATCGTATAGGGCAGTTCCTTATTTATTATCGCCTTCTGGAAGGGAAGCTCTGCTCTTTCCTCGCAGCCTGCCTTCTTTAGCTGGCTTACCATGGAATCTTCATCAACTCTTATTCCCATGCTTGAAAGCTCAAGTGCTATATCAAGAACAGGGTAGTAAACGATTATGTCAGCATTGAGTTCCCAGTCATCATAGTCGGGAGCTCTTCCGTCATGCTTCTCTCCGTTTGATAAAAGATCGCCTATCTTCATGAGACATACGGCGCCCTTTTCCTTTGCTATGAGATATTCTCTCTCTTTTGCGCTCTTATCTGGATACATATCAAGAAGCTGCTGCGTAGTAATAAAGAATATTTCTCTGGGCAGGATCTCCTGAATGTAGTCATAGCGTATCGCCATGTATTTTTCAGTCTTTCTCAAAACATCAAAGACTGTTCTTACAACACTCTTTAATGTCTCTTCAGTTCTTTCCTGCTTTGTTATTATCTTTTCCCAGTCCCACTGATCGACATAGATCGAATGTATATTGTCGGTATCCTCGTCTCTTCTTATGGCAGACATATCGGTATATAAGCCCTTGCCCGGCTCAAATCCGTACTTTTTAAGGGCATATCTTTTCCACTTTGCAAGGCTGTGCACTATCTCGGCCTCTTTCTCGTCCTGTTCCTTGATACCGAACTTGACAGGTCTCTCAACACCATTGAGATTATCATTGAGTCCTGATGCCGGCTCTACAAATAGAGGGGCTGATACGCGTAGCAAATCCAATTTTTCTGCAAGTAAGTTCTGGAAAAAGTCCTTGACCGTCTTTATTCCCACCTGTGTGTCATAAAGACTGAGCTGTGACTTATATCCATCCGGAATAATAATAGTTCCCATGATGTTCGCCTTTCTTATGATTATATTATTTTAAAAAAATATTTTTCATACTACCACTGCGTTTTTTATGTGTCAATGGTTTTTTCACTGAATATAAGGTATAGCGAGGTGATCGTCAGACATGCCTCCAAAGCGATGCCTAAAGCAGAAAATACTGCCGTTCTCAGATAAGGTATGCTCATAAATGTATAAACCGCCGTATTTGATATGCAGTGGAACAATACGGGGTAGACAAATGAGCCGTATCTTTCGTATATGCAGCATATGAAGATGCCCATTACCGTTGCGTATACGAGCTGCACCAGATTGCCGTGGCTGATCCCGAACAGAAGCGATCCGGCTATGATCGCTATCGGCAGGTTGAAGTATCTTCTCAGCCTGTTATATATGATCCCCCTGTGCACTATCTCTTCAGTAACAGGTGTTATCAGTCCATAGACTATGATCCCTAGCCACAGCGGAAGCGAAAACTGCGTTGAGGCGGTCTTTGCAAATGATTCGGATGTCTTCGTAAACCCTGTTGACTGAGCTATGACATTTACAAGGATCGAAGCTGATATGGCAAGTACGGTCACATAGCATAAACGGATCACTCTTTTATCGGGGCCGGGAAGTATCCTCGGATACTCTTTTACAAACGACCACAAAAGCGGCAGTGTTGCTATGATCAAAGCCGTTATCCTGATAAGGACAGCCCACATCGTGGAATTGTTTGAGAATTTCTCGGAAACCTCTGTACCGTACTGCCCAGTGCCTATAAGATATGCAAGGCCAAACGTCACAAGCTGGTTAAGATAATAGTAGACAAACTCAGGAGTGACTATGC
>JAGCXJ010000176.1 GCA_017961385.1 Lachnospiraceae bacterium | reverse complement strand
GGTAGATACACCGATTATCTGCTCTCTTGCGTTGCTAGTTGCCGTTACGGTCTGTTCCTGGTTGCTTAAAATAGATTCATAAAGATATCCGGAATTTGCGACCTGGCTTACAAGATCGGAATAGTAATCAACAAAGCTGCTCTTCTTCTTTATATTGATGTTAAGAACGTTATCCTCTTCGGTAAACTCTGCTTTAAGCTTCTCCATCGTCTCAAAGTCAACCTTGCCGTCGGGAAGGACAAATCCAAGCTTTGTCGGCTGCTGCAAAAGATCCATGTTGATCTGGAGATTGTTCGTTGTATACTGAGTCTCCGGTATGTCGGGATCTTCCGGCATGAATGTATTTCCTGTATATCCGTCTGAAGCGATCTTCTGGAATACCTGAATGGGATTTCCGTTTGGATCTCTTAAATATGTCGAATTCGGATTTATCGCTGTCGCACTTGCTGCCGCATCGCTAAGTACCGCGTTGACTGTTGTTGCAACGTTGTGGATGAGTCTGTCAAACTCAGCCATGATGTTCATGCACAGTGACTGTGATACCGAATTGGTATATCTGCTCTCGTCAAGGTCAACGTATGTTCCCTTGTGATCACCTCTTGCAAGGAGTGTTGACTTTAATTTTCCTATATCTGTATCTATATCTGAAGATATGAGTCTGTCAAGATCAAATACCGCTGCCTTTTGAGCCTCTTCCTCGGTATAGTATCTCTTTCCGAAGCTATCCAGGCTGTACTTTGCATTCTTCTCCCAGAACACGTAAGAAAAACCTGTGTCGGGATCTGTCTTTGTCAGGATCTTGTATGCGTGATCGCCTCTTACAAGGTCCTCGCCTTCAAACTGTATCCATACGGTAGAGTCAAGGTCTTCCGAATAGGATATGCTGGCTAGCTTTCCAAGTTCATCTATTAAAAGGTTTCTTTCATCTCTAAGGTCGTTTGCTTCCTCGAATCCGCCGCATTCGATGAATCTGATCTGGTCGTTAAGATCCTTTATCCTGTCGGCATATTCATTTACCTTGTATACGAGCTGATCGACCTGACCGTTTAAGCTCTTCTGGTAATCAACGAGTCCGTCGTATACTGACTGGCCTCTTGAAAGAAATTCCGAACATTTCTCAACGAACAGTCCCTGTGTTACTGCTGAGCTGGGATCCTTTGCAAGTTCCTGAACAGATACCCAAAGATCGTTTATCGCTTCATGGAATGACTTTCCGTTCATCTCATCAAGAAGGCTCTGTATCTCGTCAAGAACGTCAACGCTTACTTCATAGAAGCCCTGTCGTCCGGCTTCCATACGGTAGGTGTTGTCAAGGAATACGTCTCTTACCTGACGTGTCTTTGCATAAACGACACCTAGTCCGACCTGCTGGTCGGACACTGCGTCCTTGTTGTAAGATATTGTATTGTAAACATTGGTGGCTTGCATGACCTGCTGGCGTACATAGCCCGCATTTTCTGCATTCGATACGTTATGTGCTGTTGTATTAAGTGCGTTCTGGCTTGTCTGTAGACCTGACACGCCGACGTATAAACTACCCATTATAGACATAGGAATACCTCACGGACTGCAGAGAATCAACTCTTACTATCAAAACGGCCGCTGCTCACTCCCATGACATCCCCCGACGCATATGCGTTTCTAGTGTAATTGGCGGTTTCGGGAGCCGCCTTCATGGCCTGAATAACATTCATATCAAATTGTACCATCTCCAGTGAACTCTCGATCAGCTGCCTGTTCTGCTCGTTCGACCTTCTCATCTGAGCTATGGTCGTTGAGAGCTTGTCATGAAGTACAGCTAACTTCTGCTGTTCCTGAGGTCTGGTATTGAGCATGGCGATCAGATCGCCTAGCTTGAGTGTACTAACATCCCTGTTAACAACATTGGCGATATCCTTCATGCACTCCTCGCGTTTCTTTTCGATGTTTGCGAGTCGTGAAAGTATCACCTGTTCCTCATCCGTGATCAAAGATAAAGCTTCGAGGTCTGCGCTGACGATAACCGGTGTCTTCTTTAGAGACAAACTAAGGAGTCTCTCGTACTGCTCAGACTCCTGTCCTAAAGTATTGATAAGCTCTTCCATCAAACTTGCCACCGGTTATACTCCCTTCCCAAATGAAAACGTCAAATCGCGCAGTCAAATTTTGCAAAAAGTTTTTCTGCTAAGCTGTCACTGTCAACGCTGTAAGTTCCTGCGTCAATCTTACTTTTGATATCCGCAACAAGGTCCTCTCTCACATCAGCTGATGAAGCCACTGCCTGTTTAGCAGTCCTTAGATCCTTGCCTATGCTGGAAATCTGCAGTTGATCAGAGAAGCTCTTTGTTGTCTCGGCCTTAACCTGTTTGTTCTTGTTACCCAGGTTGTACATGCTCTGAATCTGGGCAAATGCATCTACGCGCATAATCGCTCCTCCTAGAAAAAAATTTTGTCTGAAACTAATCGCTTCATAATGTTTATCGGACTTTTATCTGATAACTTTAGAGTAAATTTGCAAAAACGGCCAACATCTTTTTGATGTGAGCCGTTTAATGCTATTCCATGTTTCTTATTATCTCTCTTACGACCAGGATATTAGTCGGTGTCACCGAGATATCATCTATTCCATATTCAACAAGCTTTTTAACGATATCTGCATCGGAAGCTATCTCTCCGCATATTCCGACACTGCAGTCATTGGCATGCGCATTGTCGATAGTCATCTTTATCTGTCTTAAGATGGATTCATGATGCGGATTATAGTATTTCTGTATCCTTATATTTGTCCTGTCAGCCGCAAGTGTATACTGAGACAGGTCATTTGTTCCTATTGAGAAAAAATCAACTTCCTTTGCAAGAAGGTCGCTTATCATTACTGCAGCCGGTGTCTCGACCATTATGCCTATCGGGCAGTCCTTGTACGGATACCCTTCATCTTTAAGCCCTTTTTTGACACGCTCGGTTATCTCCTTTACTTCCCTTACCTCCTCAACGGAAGTGATCATGGGAAACATTATCGAGATATTTCCAAAATAGCTTGCCCTGTAGACAGCTCTTAACTGAGTTTCAAACAGCTCTCTCTTGTCAAGCGATATCCTTATTCCCCGATAGCCGAGTGCAGGATTTTCCTCCTGACCAAGCTCAAGGTATGAGACCTGCTTGTCCGCACCTATATCTGCTGTTCTTATGATGAGTTTTCTGCCGCCTAAGCTTTCAGCCATCCTGCGGTACATGATGAACTGCTCTTCCTCGCTGGGAGCACTGTCTCTTTCCATAAAAAGATACTCTGATCTGTAAAGGCCTGCACCTTCAGCGTCATTTAAGAGGGCAGCTGCCACATCTTTTTCATTATTTATATTTGCATAAAGACCTACCACTTGTCCGGATTTAGTCACTGTCTTTTTGCCTTTCATAAGATTAAGGAGCTTTTTGTTCTTGTTTTCCTTGCTGATGCGCTTTTTGTATATCTCTATCTCTTCAACTGTAGGATCGATTATGAACCTGCCGCTGTGACCGTCTAGGATCGCCGTCTTTCCTTCAAGCTGAGGGGCTATCGATTCTGTGATAGAGATATTTCCGTTCTCATCGACATATCCGTAAAGATCCACTCCTATAAGCGCCGGTATGTTAAGGCTCTTTGACAGTATCGCCGTATGTGAGTTTGAACTGGTCTCGCTGACAACAAATCCGATGATGTTTGTCTTATCCAGTCTTACTATCTCTCCCGGTGTCAGATCTTCAGCAAGCAGTATGACCGGTTCGTCATACCTGTTTTTATGACAGATGCCTTTGTAGAGTATCTCTATCACCTTGTTGTAGACCTCTCTGACATCCTTTATCCTGTCTCTTATATATGCATCGTCAAGCTTTGACATCATCTTTGCAAAGTTGTCTATGGTAATGGCTACGGCATACTCAGCATTGACGGACTGGGTGCGTACTATGTTTGTGACGGATTCGATATAGTCCATGTCATCGAGCAGAACCATATCAGCCTTGAAAATGGACGCATTATTGCTTCCGACCTCTTTGAGCGCCTTTTCATACAGCCTTTCATATTCCTGCTTGGCTGTAGCTATCGCCTGCTCAAAGCGCCCGATCTCCGCTTCAGGATCCTTGCATTTCTTTCTTACGACTTTTGTCTCGGTCCTGTCGTATATGGCTATCTTTCCAATGGAATAGCCCGTGCACGCACTTTTACCTTTTAATTGCATATAGCTGCCTATTCAACGTACTTTTCATACAATGCAACATGATCAAATATTGCACGCCATGCGCTGTGTGCATTGCCCGTGGCGCATATGTATACCTTTCCGTCACTTCCTATCGTATAGCTGACTGCACAGTTTCCGGACTGTACGACATATCCGGTCTTTGCGCCCATCACCTCTGTCTTTGTATATTTATCCTCGATCCTTCTCATGAACCAGTTGGAAAGTTCCAAGCCTTCAGGATGCTGCTCGGTAGGCTTTGTCACATGCATATGCTCGTGAAGGACCTGTCTGCATATGTCATTCTCTATCGCCGCCTTCATGATCATTGACATGTCATAAAGCGTTGTATAATGGTCATCGCCGTAAAGACCTGCTGAATTTGTAAAGTGAGTACCGGTAAGCCCGAGCTCTCCTGCCTTGTCATTCATCATCTGAATGAACTCTTCCTCGCTTCCGGCCACATATCTTTCAAGCGCATGACAGCACTCTCCGCCCGACGGCATTATCGCTCCGTAAAGTATATCCCTGACAGGAACAGTCTCATCCGCCGTAAAGCCTGCACAGCTTAAGTCATGCACATATGCAAAATCCGTATCTTCAATCGTGATAGTAAACATATCATCAAGATCTGTGATATGCTCACATGCAACAAGCGCAGTCATGACCTTTGTCATGGATGCGGGATTCATCCGATCTGCGCCGTTTCTTGTAGCAAGCACCTTGCCGGTTGATGCATCGATTATCGAAAGATACTGACTCTGAACCTCTTCTTCTGTTATGCCGGCATACGCTCCTGAAGCATCTATCTTATAACCTTCAAACATCTGAGGAGACTCGACCGTTATGGGGAGCATGTTTTTGATCTCAGGCTTTTTGGGTTCTGGTTCTTCAATAACCTGGGGGATCTCAGGAACAGCAATCTCGACTGATTCAAGAGCCTGTTCTTCCTTTATCTTATGTTTGTCTGAAAGAGCTCTTATCCCGAATACGATCGCTACTATTATTATGATGACTGCAATGATACCGACAATGATAAGAGGTATCATCTTTTTAAGCATGGCTCTCTTTGCAGCCTGTCGTCTCTTTTCCTCTTTCATTCGCTCACGCCTCTCGCGGCGCTCTGCTTCGAAAGAATCCTCTTCTATATTGCTAAACTCCATCCTTTAAAACCCTGAATACTTATTTTGACTCGTGATATTCTTTCTCGGTATTTACACTCCAGATGTTTGACTTGTCCTTTGTGCCGCTTAAGATGTTCTTTACAGTCTCAAACGATGTACACATAGAGTGATCGAGATTGTTGTATCTGTGCTGTCCGTTTCTGCCTACGCAGTAGAGATTGTCGATACCGCTTAAGTATTCAACCAGCTCATCCATATGCTCATAGGTGTCAAAGTAAGCGGGATATGCCTTCTTGACCTTCTCTTCATGGTAGTCAATGACTTCGCTCTTATCAGAGATGAGTCCGAGATTTATCATGTCGTTAATCGCAAAGTCGGCAAACTCATCTTCAGACATATTCCACCACTCATCATTTTCATAGCAGAAATACTCGAGACCGACCCATACGGTATTCTCAAGATCCTTTATCATATAAGGCGACCAGTTGTTATATATCTGGAAGCGTCCCATATGGATGCCCTTGTCATGAACATAAACCCAGTTATCGGGGATTATATTTCCGATGGTCTTCATCTTTGTCTTGTTCTTAAGCAAGAGCTTGGGAACCAGAACACCGAGAGTGATATAGTCTCTGTACGGAAGTCCCGCGGCTATATCCGCATACTGCTTGGGAACATCATTCATGCCTGCAACAAGGTCCTTGACAGGCATGCTCGAGATGATGTAGTCTCCCTCAAATACCTCTTCTTTTCCGTCGTGTCTGACCTTTACTCCGGTTAAATGATCGTTCTCATCCTTTATGACTCCGACAGCCTGATGATTTCGCAGGATTCGTCCTCCCATCTTTTCTATCTCAGAAGCCGTAACATCCCAGAGCTGTCCAGGACCAAGCTTCGGATACTTAAACTCCTCGATAAGAGAAGTCTCAACTTTCCTGTTTTCCTTACCGGGGAGCATCTTTCCAAACATGTCCTTTATTATTGCAACGATAGACAGTCCCTTTACTCTCTGGCTTCCCCAGTCGGGTGCTATCACGCTAGGATGTCTTCCCCACAGATTCTCTGTATATCTTTCAAAGAACATGCTGTAGAGCTTCTTTCCGAATCTGTTTATGTAAAAGTCCTCTAGGCTGTTTTCTTTTCTTTTGTGTATCACACTTGCCAGATAGCTGAAACCGACCTGCATCGTGGTAAAAAGTCCCATGTTTGTAAGTGTTTCAAACTTAAGCGAGATCGGATAATCAAAAAACTTCCTGTTAAAGAATATCCTTGATACTCTTCTTCTTGTAAGCATCGTACGATCTTCATTCTCCGGATCCGGACCGTTTTCAGCAAGCGGCACCTCTATACCGAGCGTCTTATAGTCATATGCGGGGCATGCCTGCATAGGCAGCATGTTGTCCCACCATTCATTTACCTTTGGAACCTTTGAAAAGAATCTGTGGCCGCCCATATCCATCCTGTTGCCCTTGTAATCAACAGTCTTGGCTATGCCGCCCATGTGCTCGCTCTCTTCAAAGACTGTAACATCTATGTCTTCTCCATTTTTGAGCAATTCATATGCTGCCGTAAGTCCCGCGGGGCCGGCTCCGATTATCAATGCCTTTTTCATTCTAACCTCGTTAATATAGCGAAAATACAATCGTTAAATATTATACCATAACAGGACTGACAGCATCAAGCATGCGCATACTTGCGTCTGGCTATGGTAAATATGCATATCAGATGAACCGTAGCCGTTATAAACCATGAGATTGGATATGACACGTAAAGAAACTCAGGTGTGTGGTTTATTGAGAATACCGTCATTATCCATATTATCCTGAACACACATGCACCAAGCAGAGAAACAGTCATGGGCATTATGGAAAATCCCATGCCTCTTAAGCTTCCGACCATAACATCCATCACACCGCATAAAAAATATGTGGGAAAGATTATCGCCATTCGTCTTAATCCGAAAGCAACTACTGCAGGATCGGTTGAATATATGCCTAAAAGCTCGCTGCCAAAAGCAAATCCTATAAGTCCCATTCCAAGACCCGTGACCGTAACGCACAAAAGACAGATCGATAATACTCTCTGGACACGCTTCATGTTCTTTGCTCCCATGTTCTGACCGGTAAAGCTTATGGCAGTCTGATGGAAGGAGTTCATTGAATTATAAACAAATCCTTCCAGATTGCATGTAGCGGTATTGCCTGCTACGGCAATGGCTCCAAACGAGTTTACGCTTGACTGTATAAGTACGTTTGATATTGAGAATATCGCTCCCTGAAATCCTGCAGGAAGACCAACCTTTGCGATCCTTATAGTCTCTTTTTTGTCAAGGCACAGTTTTGAAAGGGTAAGTCTGCACGGTCCTTCGTTTTTAATAAGACATCTTATTATCAGAATAGCGCTCACAGCCTGCGAGATGTTTGTAGCCCATGCTACGCCTCTTACTCCCATACCGAATCCTATTACAAATATTAGATTGAGTATGACATTAATAACTCCAGCAAGAGACAGGTAATAAAGAGGTCTCTTTGTATCTCCCACCGCTCTTAGTACGGCTGCTCCGAAGTTATATAAAAGCATTACAGGCATGCCGCAGAAATATATCTTCATGTAGCTTACAGAAAGCGGAAGTATATCTTTTGGTGTTCCCATGAGGATCAGCATCGGCTCTGAAAAGAGCTGACCTATAATAAGAAGTATGAATCCGCATAAGATGCTGAGTGAAATCGCCGTATGCAGAGATCTTGACAGCTCTTCAAATCTGCCTGCACCATAGTAATGAGCTATGGCAACATTTGCTCCGACAGACAGACCCATAAACACATTTATCAGGAGATTTATAAGGGATGCCGTCGCGCCTACCGCGCCGAGTGCATTGCTGCCTGCATATCTGCCCACCACGACCATATCCGCAGTATTGAATAATAGCTGCAAGATGCCTGCAGCTATTAACGGTATTGTATATAAAACTATCTTTCCAAACAGCGGACCGTTTATCATGTCTATCTCATAACGTTTCGCCATCTGTTCACCTTCTTTCAAATTCGGTAAACTATCTAAGAGAACCAACTATCAGATTGAATATATAAACATATGTATCGGCATCATAATGAAGACCGTCGACCATTCTGTATCCGTTATTTACTAAAACAGAATGAGTATCTATCCATCTGACCCCTGAAAGCTGACCTACGATCGATGCATTGAAATTTTCAACTTCCGGTTCTGTCCTGTACGGATTCTCGGTTACGGGATTTACCGATACAAAATATGTCTTTGCGCCTCTTCCTGCCCATTCGGCAGCCTTTGCATTTATAAGTTCAGCATATTTATTGCAGTTTTCTGTATCATTGACCCCAAGACAGACTACAACTTTTGTTCCTTTGCCAACGCACTCATCGGCCTGACCTATAGCCTTGTCTACCAGCCACTGATATCCTTTTGAATTTTCACAGATCCATGAGCTGTTTCCTCCGCCTACAGCTTCTCTCATCTGAACGCATCTCGAATCTCCGATAAAAAGGATTCCCGCGGGAGGCATGGCAGGAGCCGGTGCAGGAGCCTGCTGTACATTCTGCTGAGGGGCAGCTTCTGCCTGTTGCTGCTGAGCCTGCGCTGCTTCCT
>JAGCXJ010000175.1 GCA_017961385.1 Lachnospiraceae bacterium | reverse complement strand
GGCTTTGTTTATCAGACCAAGAAGTCCTTTTTCCTTTATGAGTGCTATTCCCTGTCCCTCATCTCCCAGAACGATCAGGTTATCACCGGGATTTATGTCGAAGATCTTTCTGGCCTTTGCGGGGATTACGATCTGACCCTTGTCTCCGACCTTGACCATTCCGAATATATGATTTCCCTTCGGCGGGATAACGCATCCCAGGTTTTGTGAATCACTCTTTTCATATGAGATAAGATCATCCAGGGAAACTCCGAAAACATTTGCGATCAAACCGCATTTTTCTATATCGGGCAGTGATTCGCCGGTCTCATATTTTGACAGTGTCTGTCTCGATACACCTATCTTTTCGGCAAGATCCTCCTGTGAGAGATTATTGATTTTCCTCAGTTCGACCAGGTTGTTTGCAAAACTCATTATTTCTTCTCCTTCTTGATCCCAAGTACACACCATCTGACAACCGGTATACGGCTGATGATCTCGTTTAACAAATATGCTCCTGCAAATCCGGCTATGGCTACAAGCAGATATACTATTACCGGTGCAAGAAAAGGACAGAACTTCCTAAGATAATATGCGCTCACCGCTATAAAAAGATAATGGAATACATACAGCCCCCAGCTCTTTTTACACATCCATTCGCTGAACCTGTTCTTAAAGCCGCCCCATTTTTTCATGAAGGCAAGTATGCCAAGAACCCCAAGCCATGCATATACATTGCAAAGAACAGTATCAAGCACGACATGATCGGCATATGATTCTCCCCAGTAAATGATCACGAATGCAACGCACGCAATAATTGCAAGTGCTGCAAGTATCATCCAGCTTTTTTCAAGTCTGTCAATGACCTCATCATGCGACATCACAAAGTATCCGATAAAGAATCCCAGCCCGTAGATACCGAACCTGTAAACCACTATGACAGGCGTATTAAGTATCTGTGCCGATGCATAGATAAAGACTTTCATACAAAGCAGTATGATAACGTTTGCTTTTTGACATATATTATATAATCTGTCCTTTTCGATCTTTCTTATAAAGATGAGCAGGATACTGAAAAGCCACAGCATCTGTATATACCACAGAGGTCCGCATCCGCTGACAGCCATGATAAGAAACAGTACAGGCCCGGGTACACTGCCCATAGAGTCAAATGCACCGGAGATGAGCATGTTGTAGTAGCCTAATATCCAGAAAAAGACTAAAAGACCTATCGTTGACGGAACAAGCAGCTTGCGTGTCCTGGTTCTTACAAATTCCTTTTCGGTTTTTTTGCAAAGCTCAAACCTTGCGGACATTCCCGATACGACAAACAAAAGGAGCATGAACCACGGATATACTATATACTGATAAACATCCTGCGGCTGATTTTCAATGAACGGACCGATTATACCGTGGACTGTTACACTGTTGAATATGTATATGACATGGTAGATGACAACTAATATCACCGTTATGAAACGAATATTGTCAAGATACGTCTTTCTCATAATAATACCACCTTTGCTAACATTTTTAACATTTTTCTTTATTATAAAAAGCAAAGCTCCGCTTGTCTATCAAGCGAAGCTTACATTTAAAACTGTTTTTTGTTAAAATCCGTTGCATATCTCTACTTTTTATAGCAATGCCAGAAAGATGACCCTATCTCTATCAGTATCTCGCCTTTATCTTCTATTTTCTTTAAAAAGAAAGATTCTATCTTATCTTCATATCTGCAGATAAACTTTTCCTGTTCCTTAAAGATATCCTTTAACTTTGCCGTAAGTTCATCTGCATCGGTATAATGCCACACGTTTGACAGCGTTATCTTTTCAACCCTTTTAAAATGCCTTTCTAACATGCTCATGCATTCATTCTGTGTTTTCTCCTGCTCTTTTAGACCATCCTCTATGAAGTCAGCCTTTATGTTCATTTCATCAAAAGCCTTCTTAAAGAATATATGCCATGAGCTTATACCCGCGCCGTTAAACGAAAACATTCCGTCATCTGAAAGAACACTGCATGCCCTTTTTACAAAAGTTTCGGGATCCTTTAATTCATAATTGATGTAATGAGCAATGATCAGGCTGTAATCCTTATCCTTTTTGATCATTTGCCATGTCTTTTCATCCTCCAGATCTTCAAATATAAGATCTATCTTAACGCCCCCCGGCAGTCTGTCTTTGTTTTCCCTTATATAGTTTTCAAAATCATCAGCCCAGCTTCCGTGCATGTCATAGCCGATAACTTTCGTTCCTCTCGGAATATCTTCCCAGTTGTTTCTCCACAGCTTTGCGAAACCGCAGCCAAGATCCAAAACCTTTTCATTCTCATGTATATCAAGAGACTCAAATATCTTTTCATACCAGTCCTGTTCCCTGCCTGTATGCTTAAGCGCATCGAAGTGGCGCTCGTCGGCTTTGATGTCCTGACTTACGTTTAAAACGATATCAGCAACGTCATCCCAGTCAAGTTCATCATTCTTTCTTTCAAGGGTCCTGTTTATCGAAAGAATTACCTTTTCTATCTGGTAGCGTTTTTCTTCCATCTGCCTTAGCTGGATTTTCAGGGCTTCTTTAACGTTTTCTGCTTTTCCTGTTACAAGACTGTCCCTTATCTCTTCAAGAGAAAAACCTATCTGCTTTAACGCAACTATCTTTTCGAGTATCTTTAGCGAAGCCTCGTCATACAGTCGATAGTTGCCCTCGGAATAATCCGCAGGCTTTAACAGTCCCTTTTCATCATACAGTCTGACCGCCTTCTGTGATACACCGGCCTTTTTTGCGATCTCGCCGGATGTCATTTTTTTATCCATAACGGAAACCTCCTTTTACTTTATAAGTCCACCTTAAGGGGTTCCCTAGGGGAAGAGTCAACAGTTTCTTTGATCATTTCAACAAACTGCTGTATCTTTTTATCATTGTCTTTAGAATCTTCATGTTTTCTGTCAAGCAGCGAAACCGTATTTACAAGGTTTGGCAGCTTCTTTGTTATCGAATCAAGACCCTTTTTGACCTCACCGCCGCCGCTTAAAAAGAAAAGCGATGTCACTTTTTCTGCTAAATCCTTATCCTCAAGGAATGCGTTTATCGCCGGAACACCCTTTGAGTTCCATATGG
>JAGCXJ010000174.1 GCA_017961385.1 Lachnospiraceae bacterium | reverse complement strand
TCTAAGTTCTGGTTCGATTATACAAAGGATATCCTTAAAAACCACATGATAACCACCGATGTTAATGAAATGCCTGAATTCTTCAGACAGGATAAGTTTAACGGAAACAGCATGATGGTCAAAAAGCTTGAGATGCTTCCCGTTGAGTGTATCGTAAGAGGATATATAACAGGTTCAGGCTGGGCTTCATACAAGGAAAACGGAACAGTCTGCGGAATAAAGCTTCCCGAAGGCTTAAAGGAATCAGACAAGCTTCCCGAACCCATCTACACTCCTTCAACAAAGGCAGAGATAGGTGATCATGACGAGAACATCTCCTTTGAACAGAGCGTTGAATATCTCGAAAAGAGATTCCCCGGAAAGGGCAGTGAGTACGCAGGCAAGCTTCGTGACTATACTATCGCTCTTTACAAGAAATGTGCAGACTATGCTCTTACAAAGGGTATAATAATAGCAGATACAAAGTTTGAATTCGGCCTTGATGAAAACGGCGACATCGTTATCGGTGATGAGATGCTCACCCCCGATTCATCAAGATTCTGGCCTGCGGATGTATATGAGCCGGGTCACGGTCAGCCTTCGTTTGACAAGCAGTTTGCCCGTGACTGGTTAAAGAGCAACGAGCATGATGACTGGACACTTCCTATGGATATCGTTGACAAGACCATTGAAAAGTACCTTCAGGCATATGAACTGTTGACCGGCAAGCCCCGTGCGTGATTATCAGATAGATTTGGAGAATTAAGATGAGTACAGACAGATATGTTAGCCCCCTGTCGGAGAGATATGCATCCAAGGAGATGCAGTATATCTTTTCGCCTGACAAAAAATTCAGCACATGGAGAAAGCTGTGGATAGCTCTTGCAGAAACTGAGATGGAGCTTGGCCTTTCCATGGACGGAAAGCCGGTTATCACCAAAGAGATGATAGATGAGCTAAAGGCTCATATAGATGATATCAATTATGATGTTGCCAAGGAACGCGAGAAGGTTGTCCGCCACGATGTTATGAGCCATGTCTATGCATACGGCAAGCAGTGTCCGAAAGCAGCAGGCATCATACACCTCGGTGCGACCAGCTGCTATGTCGGAGACAATACAGATATCATCGTGATGCATGAGGCGCTTGCTCTTGTAAAGAAGAAGCTAGTCAATGTTATATCGCTTCTTTCAAAGTTTGCTGATCAGTACAAGGATCAGCCTACGTTGGCATTTACGCATTTCCAGCCCGCTCAGCCTACGACTGTCGGAAAGAGAGCTACACTGTGGCTTCAGGAATTTATTATCGATTATGAGGATCTTTGCTATGTGATGGATTCGCTAAAGCTGCTCGGATGCAAGGGAACGACAGGTACTCAGGCTTCCTTCTATGAGCTCTTTGACGGTGATCATGAAAAGATCGACAAGATAGACGGAATGATAGCTAACAAGATGGGATTTGAAAACTGTGTTGCAGTATCGGGCCAGACCTATTCAAGAAAAGTTGATACACGTGTGCTAAATGTCCTTGCAGGCATCGCTGCAAGTGCTACAAAGATGAGCAACGATATAAGACTTTTACAGCATCTTAAGGAAGTTGAAGAGCCTTTTGAGAAGACCCAGATCGGTTCGAGCGCAATGGCTTACAAGCGCAATCCCATGAGAAGCGAAAGGATCGCTTCACTTTCAAGATATGTCATCGTTGATGCTCTAAACCCTGCGATAACGAGCGCTGTCCAGTGGTTTGAGAGGACACTTGATGATTCTGCTAACAAGAGACTTTCCATTCCGGAAGGCTTCCTTGCTATAGACGGTATATTGGATCTTTGCATCAATGTAACTGACGGACTCAAGGTATATCCTGAGGTCATTAAGAAGCATATGATGGCAGAGCTTCCCTTCATGGCTACCGAGAACATCATGATGGATGCGGTAAAGGCCGGCGGAAACCGTCAGGAGCTTCATGAAAAGATAAGACAGCTCTCAATGGAAGCAGGAAGAACAGTAAAGGAAGAGGGAAAGGACAATAACCTTCTTGAACTCATAGCTGCAGACAGTGACTTTAACTTAAGCCTTGATGAGCTTAAGGAGTCAATGGATCCTTCAAAGTATACGGGAAGGAGCTCTTATCAGGTAGATAAGTTCATAAAGGAAGTTGTATCTCCCATTCTTGATAAAAACAGGGACATGTTAGGAATGTCCGCACAGATCAATGTTTAATAGTTTGATATGATTCTGCCCAAGTTTATAAGGAAAACCGATATATCCGAGACGGCCAAGGCAAACAAGCTGTCGCTTCTTTGCTACTTTATCAGCTGTCTTGTCATATCCGTGATGGGGATCCAGTATTTCTGGGATAATCCGGATGCAGCGGTATCTGCCGCCCCCATCGCTTTTTTTCTTATGCTTTTTGTTCCGTGGATCATCGGCTCTGCTATTATAAAAAGGCACGAATCGTCTCAAAAAGCGGGCATTGCTCTGTATATTTTCTTTGCACTGATGTATTTATACATCGTCTTTTCGATAGACTCATATCTGATAGGGCTTGCAGCCCTTCCGATGATGCTGACCTCCATTGCCTACGTCGGCATGAAGTTTTCTCTTCATTTTAATTTAAGCATAGTTTTGATCTGGATATTCAATGTAGTGCACTGCATTTTAAAAGACAGTGACGCTTATGACATAAGAAACAGGGTAGTTGTGCTCATACTGCTTATTACGAGCGGAGGTTTCTTGATACTGTGCACATATATGAACGGTCTTGCCCAGTACGTGAAGACATTCGAGGTCAACAGGGAGCGTGACAGATTCCAGTCTGTCGTATCGATCGGCATAGAGAAGATATTTGAATATGATATAGCAAGCGATACTCTGATGCTCACTGCCAGTGGCCAGGGCAAATACGGAAAAGAGTACTATATCTGCAACATAAGCAGTGTCGCAAAGAGTCAGAGATATGTTCCTTTTACGGACTGGTATAAATTCGACGAGCTGATGGTTGAATGCCGTTCGGGACTCGGTACTGTCGACAAGGAATTCAGACTCAGACAGGAAGGTCAAAAGAGCGATGATTTCAAGTGGCACAGGATCAGAGGACGTGTAATCTTTGATATCGAAGGAAATCCCGACAAGGTAGTCGGAACCTTTGAAAATATCGATGAGGCAAAGAAGATGGAGATCCGTCTTGCGGACGAGAAGATGAGGGATCCCCTGACAAAACTCTACAAGAGACCTTATATCAATCAGTTCATTGACGAATATATTGAAAGCAACAGTGAAGATGAGAGCAAGCAGGCTGGAATGCTTGTCATAGATATAGACGATTATGACAAGATAATCGACGACATGGGTATCGCTTTCGGTGAAGAGATACTTAAAAATATCGCTGAAGATATAAAGGAACTTCTCTTTACGACAGATCTTGTCGGAAGGATAGGATCCAATGAATTTGTCGTCTTCATGAAAGATATATCCCAGATAAGAGATATCGAGAAAAAGATAAAGGATATCCAGAACATCATCTCGGATACATATATCGGTGAAGGCACCAGACACAAGTGCACGGTAAGCATAGGTGCCGCTCTCTTTCCCAGAGACGGTTCATCCTACAGTGAGCTGTTTGAGAAAGCCGAGAAGGCACTCGATCTTGCAAGGAGCAAGGGACCTAATCACTACGACATATATAACAGCATCAAGGAAAATGTCTATTCAGTGCTTGCCGATGAGATAAGGGCAAGAAACAGCAGGATAGCTGAAACGAGTTCATCAAGGACTCATCCTTCCGATTCACTGATAGAAAGAGCGTTCAAACTGATCGAGGAGAGCAAGGATACAGACAGTGCCATAAATCTTCTTATAAGACAGATAGTGCGTCAGATGGGGATCGATGCGATACTCATATGGGAGAAGATAGAGGGAACTCCTGCATTAAGGAATCTCTATCACTGCGGCTTTGACGAAGACAGCATATCCGAAGGCTCTATCTGCGAATACAGCGAAGATCAGTGGAATGAAGCCATGCATGTATTTGAGGAAGGCGACGGCATAGTAGTAAACGAGAGCATAGATGATGCAAAGGATGAAATATCGCGTCTTTTTATGATCACATACGGAATAGAGAGTCTAGCCGGGTGTGCTTTCTATGACAAGGGAAGTTTTGTCGGTGTCATGGAGTTCATTGATTTTGGAAGCGAGAGAAAGTGGACCGATGATGAACTCAAGAACATAAGAAATATAGCCAATGTCGTTTCTTCATATCTGTTAAAGATGAAAGCCTATGAGAGAGCAACGGCTACAGTTGAGAGACTGGCAGGCTATGACAATGTGACGGGTCTTTACAAATACGAGAGATTCCTTGAACATGCAGGCGAATACATAGCAAATGCCGAACACGGCAATTATGCGATAATCTATCTTGATGTATTCAACTTCAAGTTCGTAAACGATACATACGGATATGAGACGGGGGACAAGGTATTAAACGAGATAGCACAGGCCGTGCTTTCTTACTCTGAACATATAGTTCTTGCCAGCAGAGTGTTCTCAGACAATATCGTCGCACTTGCAAAACTTGGAAACAGAGATGAAGAGACCTTCAAGAAAGGCCTTGAGGATGCGATAACAAAGCAGACATCGATCCTGGCAAAGAGATTTTTAAACAGCTCGATAAAGGTCGGTGTAGGTGTTTCGATGTTCACGATAAGCGGAGCACCAATCATGCTAAACAACATCCTCGCAAATGCCAACATGGCAAGAAAGAGGACAAAACTGCCCGGAATGCCCAATCTTATGTTCTATGATGACAACATGGGCAATGCCGCAATGAACGAGGTGGCATATTCAAACGACATGGAAAAGGCGTTTGAAAACAGGGAGTTTGTCGTATACATGCAGCCAAGAGTGCTGCTTGCAAACGATGAGATAAAGGGAGCAGAAGCTCTTGTCAGATGGAAGAAGAAGGACGGCAGCATAATCTATCCCAATGACTTCATTCCGGTATTTGAAAGAAACAAGTCTGTCACTCAGCTTGATTTCTATGTATACGAGGAAGTATGCAGATATCTGAAGGAAAGACTTGAAAGCGGCAAGAAGACCGTTGCGATCTCCGTGAACGTATCGCGCGTACATCTGTATTCCATAGATGAGTTCATAACAAAGATAAAGGGACTTTTGGTCAAGTACAACATACCGCCCGAGTATCTTGAGTTTGAGCTTACAGAGACATCGTTTACAGATAAGGTTGATGACAGCATCACGCTTTTGTCAAGACTCAGAAAGCTTGGAGTAAAGGTATCGCTTGATGATTTCGGATCAGGCTATTCATCATTAAACGTTCTTACAAAGCTTCCTCTTGATATCCTAAAGATAGACAAGGAGTTCTTAAGAGACTTTGAGAACGATTCCGAGGAAAAGATAGTCATACCTTCCGTTATCGAGATGGCAAAGAAGCTTAATCTTGAAGTCGTCTGCGAAGGCGTTGAAACAAAGGAACATGTGGAATTCTTAAGAAGCATCGGCTGCGAGTATGCACAGGGCTATTATTATTCAAAGCCCATACCACAGGAAGAATTTGACAGGCTCTTGTAAGAGTTCTATACTTAAACATATTTTATAAAAGTGAGGAATCAGATATGGCAAAAACATTGATGGAAAAGTGGAGAGACGTCGCATACTCTTCACAGACAGATAAAGGCACACTT
>JAGCXJ010000173.1 GCA_017961385.1 Lachnospiraceae bacterium | reverse complement strand
TCATACCGTTGTCGTATGAAGCATATATACGGCCGTCATCCTGAATGGAAACACCGCTCATCTCACCGAGCTTACGTCCGCATCCGATCTTGTTTACATCACCGCTTGCTGCAGCGATCGTAGATGTTCCAGCATTGTTGTACATTGTTGTCTTAGAGAAGTCGATCTCGATATCTTCAAATCTTCCTGCAGGCTCAAGAGAAGACAATGCAAGGTTAACACCTGTCTGTCCGCCTATGCTCTTGAAAGCACCCGTTGTTGTATCATAAACAAGTACAGAACTTCCTGTGGGAGTTACTTTGCTCGCTGTAAGACTATTGATGTTAAATACTCCGGCATCCTGGAGGTTTCCGTTAAGAGTACCTACAGTATATGTTTCATTCTTAAGGATCTGCTCAAGTGTGAAATCACCGGTAGTTGCGGGGTCTGTAGAATCATCTGTGATAGTAAACTTCATGGTCTTGAGTTCTGTAGAGTCATCGTAGTTGTATGCCTCTGCAAGAAGATCCCAGTCAACTACATTTGTACCGTCAAACGCGATCTTTGTTGGATCTGTTTTGTTTACGATCTGACCTGAACCGTCTATATCCCATTTGTCTGAAAGAGCCAGGTTTGTTTCCTTGTTAACTTCAGCTCCGCCGCCGAGAGTAAGATTTCCTATAGGATAATCCGTGTTTGTCTGATCCTTTATCGAATCAAGCTGAACCGTATATTAGCCTTCTGTATCCGTGCTCTTTACCACAAGCTTTGCTGTGTAGCTGTATCCGAGGTTATCGTAGAACATAAGGTTCATTGTCTTACCAGATGAAGCAAGCACGTTTGAATCGTTCTTATCAAGGATACCGCTTACTGTTGCAAGTGTTGTTGCCTCCGGAGGATATGTCATGTTCTCGGGGCTCATGACTCTGAGAGCTGAAACCGTATCTCTCTTGATATCCTTTGTCTCGGGATCAACCTGCCATCCCATTACGTTGTATCCGTTTGATGTCATCGCAAGATTGCCGACACCGTCTACGTAGAAGGAACCG
This sequence comes from Lachnospiraceae bacterium, assembly GCA_017961385.1. Taxonomy (GTDB): domain Bacteria; phylum Bacillota; class Clostridia; order Lachnospirales; family Lachnospiraceae; genus Colinaster. The sequence continues at coordinate 3,204 of JAGCXJ010000173.1, read as the reverse complement.
TCTCTTGTAAAGAGATTGTCTGTTCCGTTGCTTACTATGAAGAATGCATCACCGGTTATCCTTATATCAAAAGGATTGTTTGTTGTCTGTGAAGCGCCCTGTGATGTTATTGCTGTATTGATGGCACCTGTCTTAACACCAAGACCTATCTGACGAGCATTGATACCTGCAGTACCTGTTACGGCATTTGCACCGCTGGCTGCCTGCGAGGTCTGGTACATGAGCTCGGAAAATGTTACAGACTGTGACTTGTAGGCTACAGTATTGACGTTCGCAATGTTGTTACCTATAACGTCCATCTTTGTCTGGTGTGTCTTAAGTCCGGCAACGCCGGAGTACATAGATCTCATCATAATGTTTGCCCTCCAAAATATTTAAATTCATGGGCGGTTTTGATCTTATCTGTCATTCAAAGATCAGAGGCCTCCTTGTGAGGTCCGGCCTTAAACTATAACCGCTCCGTCTATGTTTGTGAATACCTGCTCTTTGCTATTACTTGAGTCAAGTGCAGTGACCACGGTGCTGCTCGGAACATTTACTATGAACGCCAGCTTGTCCATGATCATTAGTGATTCTTTGATTCCTTTCATCTCAGCCCTTGCTATGCCGTCGTTGAGTCTGTCTATCTGAGTATCGTCAAGCACGATATCTCTTGTTGCCAGCCTGTCCGATGCATGTTTGGAAAACTTGACGCTTCCCTGCGCTGTCTGTTCACTTGTCTTATTCAGGATATCCTTAAATGATGTCTGTTCATTGTCTGTCCTGTTTATATCAGGTTTCTTATCTGATAAAAACTTATCCTGAATCTGTATGGCGGAAAGGAATCTGTCATTTGTGATATTCATACGCTTTCCTCCGTTTGTGTTATTCAGTTGTTCTTATGCCTGCTCGATCGGCTCTTCTTCTGAACCCGCATCATCCGCTTCAGATGTCTGATTCATGTACCACTGAGCGTATGCGTTATATACCGCTGAAGCTTCGTCTGACATGAACGATCTCTGATAGTTGCTCATGTTGCTGTAAGCATTTACTATGTTTCCTACAGAGGTAAGATTATCCTTTGTAAGATTATTAAGTGCCGGAAGCTTGTTCATCTCTTTAACAAGTGTATCAGCAAGCTTTACAGCAAGTGTGTATTCCGAATCGGATACTGTCTTAAGATCATCATAGTTGTAAAGTGTTCCCTCGATGGAAAGATAGGTCTTTCCTCCTGAGAATGTCACATAATCAACCGTTCCTTCTGCTGTCTTTGAATTTCCTGTCGAATCCGTCTCTTCAATGTATACGTACTGTCCTATGAGTGAAGAAGCGCTCTGTCTTCCCATTGAGGAATTCAGATTCTGCATCTCCTCAAGTTCTGAGAAGGTAGCCAGTTGCGATACGTATTCGGTATTATCTGTAGGCTCGAGCGGATCCTGGTATTTCATCTGTGTTACGAGCAACTTAAGAAATGCATCTTTATCAAGTGCGCCTCCCGCCTGCTTGTTAGCAGCTTCAGCTGCCTTTGTAGCTGCGGATGTGGCAGATGCATTGTTATTTGTGATCTGTCCGTTAACCACGTTCGCTATTGAACTCATATTTCCTCCTTATCAGGTCCTGTAATCTACGGTAGCTCCGCTTTGCATCATCATTTCTCTTGCGATCCTGATCTCATCATCCTCATCAATATCTATATCGTCAGTATCGTCGATTTCATTTAGATTGATGCTTCGTCTTTTTCTTGAACCTTTTGATTCGTAATCCGAAGAATTGTCGCCTTCCTTGCTTAAGTTCTCTTCGAATGCATGTGCTGCGACATTTACTTCGATAGCCTCGACCTTGATGCCCTGTTGGTTCATGCTCTCTTTAAGCTCGACTATCTGGGCTTCAAGAACTGCCTTTACCTGTTCGTTCTGAGTAGTGAAATTAGCTGTGACAACTCCGTCTCTTGATGCGATCTGTATACGTACGTTTCCGAGACTTGCCGGATGAAGGCTCATCTCCATCTCTGTAATGTCCTCGCTCATGTTAAGCTTGAGGCTCTCACTGACCTGCTCGTATATACGCTCCATATCAGCTGAATATACAGGTTCGCCTTCTCCTGCGCTTTCAGCAGCCGCTGCCTTGATATTCTCGACAACTGACTGAGTCCAGTTCATCTGAGCGTTTGCATCGTTGTTATCCGCAAAAGATGCATCTTTTCTGTCGATCTTTATTTCAGGAGTCTCTTTAGCTTCCTGTGTGCCTGTCACTTCGTTTGTCAGTGACTGGATCACATCTGCTTTCTTTTCCTCAACTGTCGGCTCTGTAACCGTGTTATTTGCAACTTCCTTTATGACTTCTTTGACTTCCTCTGGAGAAATGTCAAATTTGGTCTCAAGGTTGTTAACAAACTCATCAGCACTTGCGCTGATCTCTTTTACATCGTTATACAGCTGCTCGTCTGTCATTATCGCCAGACTGTCCTGTGCATCGGTTGCCTCAACCACTATCTGAGGTATGTTTGCGCTGTCAAGAAGTGCTGTCTCATCAAGTCCGAGTGTCTCAAGCGCGTTTTCAACTACTTCAGGTTCAACATTTAGGACCTGAGCCGTTATCTGGATCATCTGAGAAGCCTGCATGAGGATCTCCTCATCTATCATCGATTCCTCGATAACGTCTTTTTCATCGATAACGTTTTCTTTGCCGGTATCGTTCTTAACAGCTTTATCAGTGTTTACATCCTTGTCGGTCTTAACCGTATCGTTCGCATCCTTGCTGTCATTTACATCCGTATTTGCTTCAGTCTTCCTTTTGTTTTCGGGAGTTGAAGCATCGGATGCATCAGTCCTCTGGCTGCTGTTCTTTAAAACATCCGAGAAGTTCCCGGCTGTCACGGCCTTGTTCTGAGTATTTACCACGTTGGTAAGCTCGCTTATGGGACTGATCTTAGAAACTGATCCCGTCGTCATATATCGACCTCCTCTCTTTAATTGTTACAATATGTATTTCGGTCGATCGTTATGATTTCTTAACACAAAATCCTTTATATTAGTCCGGATCCATGATCTTTGTAAGTTTCGCTGCCACTTCCTCATCCATGACACCAAGTATCTTACCCCTTGCATCAGGTTCCATCTGCCAGAGTATCTTTGCCACGAGTTCAAGATTGTCTGTCATCTTTTCAAAGATCTCCGCAGCTTCTTTTGGCTTCATCTCGGAATAGGCCTGAGCATAATTCTTGAT
>JAGCXJ010000172.1 GCA_017961385.1 Lachnospiraceae bacterium | reverse complement strand
GTGATAGCTATAGCAACGAAATAATTGATAGAGTCAGAATTATTTGCTATGAAAGAATGCGTCAGATGAATTATTTATTTGTATAGTCGGGTATGAATTTACGGAGGAAGAATCATGATAAAAGTGTATTGCTATTCAAGATTTGAGTGGAGTACTATGACTCTCTAAAATGATACTATTTCTCATTAACCCCTAAAACACGTCTGATTCGTTGACATGCAAAAAACGCTATAATAAAATATGTGGTGTTAGCACCTGCTAACGCTTGAGCAAATCATGTGAATTCCTCTTTTGAATAGCTGAACCTATGAATCGGCTATAAGAAGGGGAATTCTGTGTTTAAAATCTGAAAGGAGTAAGCAAAACAATGGGAAAGCTTGCAATTGAAAAAGTAATCGGAAGAGAAATTTTGGATTCAAGAGGAAATCCTACAGTAGAGGCAGAGGTTACTCTTGCAGACGGAACAGTGGCAACCGGAACTGCTCCGAGTGGTGCATCAACAGGTGAATTTGAGGCACTTGAACTCAGAGACGGAGATAAGTCACGTTATCTCGGAAAGGGAGTTACAAAGGCTGTAGATAATATAAATAATGTGATCAACGATGCGGTTAAAGGTATCGATGCTTCTGATACATATGCTGTAGATGCGGCAATGATCAAGGCAGACGGAACAAAGGATAAGTCTAAGCTCGGTGCAAATGCAATTCTTGCGGTATCAATCGCAACTGCAAGAGCAGCAGCTAAGTCACTTGATATTCCTCTTTACAGATTCCTCGGTGGCGTGTCAGGAAACAGACTTCCTGTGCCTATGATGAACATCCTTAACGGCGGAGCTCACGCTGACAGCGCCGTTGATACACAGGAATTCATGATCATGCCTGTAGGTGCTCCTTCATTCAAAGAAGCTCTTCGCTGGTGCGCAGAGGTATTCCACAGCCTCAAGAAGCTCATCAAAGATATGGGCGATGTAACAGCAGTTGGTGATGAGGGTGGTTTTGCTCCCAATCAGCTTAAGAGCGACGAGGATGCTATCGAGAAGATTCTTGAGGCTATCAAGGCAGCAGGCTTTGAGCCCGGAAAAGATTTCATGATCGCTATGGACGCCGCTTCATCAGAGTGGAAGAGCGAAAAAGGAAAAGGCTTCTACAAGCAGCCTAAGTCAGGTAAAGAGTTCACATCGGATGAGCTTATCGCTCACTGGGAGAGCCTCGTAGATAAGTATCCTATCATCTCAATCGAAGACGGACTTGATGAAGAAGACTGGGAAGGCTGGAAGAAGATGACAGCTAAGATCGGTAACAAGGTTCAGCTTGTAGGTGACGATCTCTTTGTTACAAACACAGAGCGACTTTCAAAGGGTATCTCTCTCGGAGCGGGTAACTCAATCCTTATCAAGCTCAATCAGATCGGTTCGGTATCAGAGACACTTGAAGCAATCAAGATGGCTCACAACGCAGGCTACACAGCAATTTCTTCACACCGTTCAGGTGAGACTGCAGATACAACTATCGCAGACCTTGCTGTAGCGCTCAACACATGTCAGATCAAGACAGGTGCACCCAGCCGTTCAGAGCGTGTTGCCAAGTACAACCAGCTCCTTCGTATCGAAGAACAGCTCGGTGAAAGCGCAGTATATCCTCAGATGGATGCTTTCCACGTAAAGAAGTGATGTAAAGTGAACCCCATGTCAAGGACACACATATTATTTTTTGGCAGTATTTATTGCCAATGCTGATGGTAGTTGATTGGTTACTTTATAATGATAGTATTCATTTGGTGCCATTCCTTGTAGTTGCACCTGATACCTATCGTTATTGTAATAGTTAATCCAGTCATTTATTCTGTTCTGGACGTCATCGAATGTCTTCCAGGTTTTTATATATGGGCTAAGTTCATCCTTCATATGTCCAAAGAAACTCTCTTGTGGAGCATTATCCCAGCAGTTTCCTCTTCTGGACATAGATTGTGTGAGGATTGTGTCATTAACAAGATCTCTAAACTTAACGCTAGTATAGTGACAGCCTTGGTCACTGTGGATGAATGTAGTGGCATTCAATGAGTATAAGTGATTCCTCATTAATTGACGCACTGTTTCAAGAACAAAGTCTATTTCAAGTGATTCGCTAAGCTGAAAAGCCAGTACTTGCATTGTGTAAGCATCAATAATCACTGATAGATAGCAGAAAGCGTCATTTAATCTAATGTAGGTTATATCTGTTAGCAGTACCTGTCGTGGTCCACGACTCTTAAATTGACGTTGTACATGGTTAGGGGCAACAGCGTTTGTTTTGAGTGCTTTTGCCATACGCCTATAGGGATTTGCTTTTCGAATAGGACATTTTAAGCCATACTTTCGCATAAGCCTGATGACTTTCTTGTGATTCATGGGAGTGCCCATTCTGACAAGCCTCATGCATATGCTTCGATATCCTTTGGTGTATCCTCTAAAGTCATATGCCTGTTTTATAAGAGCAAAATCCCGAAGATCCCTATCTTCACTCTGGAGACGGTGTTGTGAAGCAGCCTCTGATATGTAGCGATAATACCCAGAGCGCGATACACCTGCGAGTTCGCAGAGTTCCTTTACATCCAGACAACTGTCATTAGAGCTGATTTCTCTTTGGATGGCTTTAAATATATATTCCTTCTGATGAACTAGTTTCCCGGAGGATGAAGATATATATTTTGAATTTTTTTTAAAAACTCAACCTGCTGTTCAAGATGTACGATTCTTTGTTGCATCTCTTTAATGGATGTTGAAGTTCTCTGCGCATCAAGATTCTTTTTAGCAAAGGCCTCAGTGCGCTCAGCTTGTGATAACCCTCTTGGAGGTTTTAAGCCTTCAGGAGAGGATGCTTCTGCAAGAATCCTCCTGCGTATGTTATCAATTGCAGCCCTTGTGAACAGAGAAGGATCATATCCAGCAGCCTTAAGGATCTTTGTTGTAGAAAGTCCATGGTGCTTCACTTGATTAACAAAAAACTCCTTAAACTCAAGCGTAAATGTTACTTTATTAGGCATGGCAACAAGTGTATAAGGATTCTGAGAAAGAATTTTGACTTGTTCATCTGTGTAGCTTGGTTTCTTTTTTGGATTCATGAGATGTCCCCCTTTGCTAATTATATCAGCAAAGGCAGCTGAATCCGTGTCCACATGTTGGAATCTCTTTATTTTTACATAAATGTACCGCCAGATTTGTGTCCACATGTCGGATTCGTTGCTTAAAAATCCTGCCAAAATGATTTTTCATCGTGTCCACTTCTTGGGGTTCATTTTAAGCAAGAATAAACTGCCTATATAGAGCGATGTTGAATAGTGGCAGAGTGAAAAAGCAAGAATGAACTGCCTAAATAGGGAATCGCTGAATAGTGGCAGAGTGAAAAAGCAAAAAAACACTGCCTATATAGGGAGATGGATAAATAGTGGCAGAGCATCAATGCAAAATACCTTGTCTTGTGACAGTAGTGCACCGGCACGTTGGCAATTGTCATCATGCAGGTGCACCGGGGATGCATAGAATTGACTGAATCTGTGCGCCATTGGGGTGTGAAAAGCTTTTCAGGAAGCTTTTGCAGTGAAGCTTTTGCGGCGGCGTATCATATTGACACGCCGTGTATTATAGAATTATAATGATTTGCAATTGTGTTGCATATTTAGAAGGAGCGATAATGGAAACAGCGGTACATATTTTTGCAGGGTTCCTTGATAGTGGTAAGACTACGGCTTTACAGGGGACTTTATTAAGAAAAGAAGATGTCGCAAAACGTTCTGTAGTCATATGCACAGAAGAAGGCGAGGAAGAGTACGATATTGATGCTCTTAAAGATAGGGGAACAAACCTTGTCACTATTGAAGAAGAGGATGAACTGACAGAAGACTTCCTTGAGGAAATAAAGAAGGTTCACAATCCGGAAGTCGTATATATCGAATTTAACGGAATGTGGGACCTAAAGGCGTTTGTCAGAAAAGACCTGCCAAAAGGCTGGTATCTTGCAAATGTTTTCAGCCTTGTAGATGCGAACACTTATGATATGTATCTGATGAATATGCGTCAGACTATCATGACTCCTCTTAGTGTTTCGGATGTCATTCTTTTTAACAGATGCTGTGAGAGTTTCAAAAAGAGTGACGTAAGGCGTTCTTTAAAGATCT
>JAGCXJ010000171.1 GCA_017961385.1 Lachnospiraceae bacterium | reverse complement strand
CTTTTTAAACGGCTTAAAGCCCTTTCTCGGTGGTTGAGAAAGAGCTTTATCTCGCTCAAGCTGAGCCAACGCTTCCTCAAGTTCGTCGAGGAAATCATCACCCAGCATAGTTTCAAATCTGTAATTGCCGTTTTCGATATTGTCGCGTATCTTACAGACATCCTCATATTTGGTCATGTCATGTCTTTCTTTGATCGCTTCAATATTCTAAAAATCTCTTTTGGCTGCCTTATAGGAATCTAGATCCCTGAAGGTTCTGCCTCCAACTTCCAAATTCGGCATATATCTTACTCGCTTTGACCTTTTAGCTGTTCCTTATCGGTAATAAATGCGCTTACATAGTAATCCGTAATGGTATATATCTTGTCCGAACCCTCTACCATTGCAAAATAAGTTCCGTCCACTGCGAACTGATCACCTATGAAATATGTCTGCTGTACACCTGTTGCATCTGTGAACGATACTATATACTGCGGCTTATCAAGTCCATATTCCGATGGATCAGATGGGTCTTCTATTTCAGAACGTGCATTAAGGTTTGACGCATAGCTGACTATATCTGCAACTATATCAGCATCAGGTATGAAACTGTCATCTCCATCAAGCTTCCACACTCCATTTGAATCCTTGGTAAAGCTCATTGTAACGCCATCATGTATATATGATATGTTTCTTACAGATTCCGTGTCAGTCTTGATGACTGAGATCACGTTTACAGTATCAAGTACTTCAACATTGTCTACCTTATATATCGAAATAATATATCCTACTACAAAGAGTATGAGAACAACCAAAAGTATAAGTAACTGTTTCTTTTGTTTTTTCATCTTATTTCTTCCTTCTCTTTGTCCAGATTATAAATCCTGTAACAAGAAGCGCAACCGGTACAACTATAAGAAGTACGAGGAATATTATTAGTCCTGCTGAACTCTTTATAATGAACTGCTCTGATGAAAGTGACTTTACAGGTACAACAACTGCCGCTGCATCATTGTTGACGCTCTGGTTAAGAATATTTGTAAATACCGTGAGGTTTGCGTTACTCGTTAATTCATTTGCCTGGTCTGTAAACATGTAAGGCGATCCTACGATGTATGCAACACTCTGTCCTCCGTCTTTTGTAGATCTGCTAGAAGTTACTGCTACATCTAACGGTCCGATCTCATCAGTATTCTGATCATAAGCATAATCATTTACGTCTGTTATACTGTTCTTTCTATATTACTTATCGGTAGATGAAAGGAACGGTACAACATGAACATCTTCACTGTCGGGATCATACTGATACAGAGCTTTGGCATAAGGCAGCCATACTCCCTTCTTACCGTATACGCCTGTTGTGATCACATTGTTTTGAACATCAGGTACGATGTAGTAAGGCGAGCTTACAAATGACTGTATATCAACAACAAGGCCGTTTTCAGAATAAACTCCGTAATACTCGAGCAGCTTGTCAAAATTCGGCATATTCGTTCTGTAATCATCAGCAAGTCCAAGGCTGATAAGAAGCTTGCCTCCTTTTTCCGCATAAGCCATTATCTTTTCGACATCACCCTCGGAAAAATCCGATGTCGGTGACATTATTATTAGAAGCTGGCAATCCTCAGGTATATCATTTCCAAGAAGGCTGATGGATTCCATCTCATAATTCTGTTTGGTAATAGCATCTGCAAAGCCCTTATCAAGTTCTATCTCATCATGTCCGCTAAGGTAGTATATCTTTGCGGTAAGACCGTTATTTATATAATTTATCGCAGAGGTTATCTTACCCTCCATATCATTCTGCTGGACTGTATTGTAAGAACCATCGTCATTGAAAGAATAGTCTGTGATATACATATCATTATAGTCAACATACTTGGTTCTTGTTTTTGTCTCAAGGAACAAAGAATTGTACGAAGGTGTTGAATCCGTAAAGTTTTCGTAGAATTTCGGACTCTTATTTGGATCCTTGTACTCTACCTTTATCTTGTCTGAAAGTTCACCATAAACATTTAATACTCTGTCAAGCGATTCATCCTTATTATCTTGAGCTGCATATACATATATCGTTAGATCTTCATTTAACTCGGAGACAACATTTTTGGTCGCATCACAGACAGAATACAGTTTCTGCTGAGTAAGGTCGTACTTCATGTATTTGTCAGGGAACTGTTTCATTATCAGGTTGGCAACAATAGCTATGGCGATAACTATCACAATGCTTGTCATTGAGAAAGCACTGAGAGCAAAATTCTTAACGCTTGTCGTATATCTGCGTTTCTGAACTGACTGAACAGTAAGGAAGATGAAGACAGCAGACATAGAGATAAAATATACTATGCATCTGTAATCAAGTACACCTGAAAGGAACGTATCGTATCGATCGGCGAGATCAAAAACAGCCACACCCTTTGCGATCACTTTCAAAACCGACATCTGAGTATTCTCAAGCATGTACTCGATACCAGCTGTCAGATAGATAACAAACATCGTTATGATGCTGACTATTGCCGCTATAACCTGGCTTTCCGTAAATGATGAAACAAACATGCATATAGCTATACATGTAGCTCCGTAAAAGAAAAATCCAAGTATGGCAAGTCCGTT
>JAGCXJ010000170.1 GCA_017961385.1 Lachnospiraceae bacterium | reverse complement strand
GTCCTTGCTATCTACAAGGAAGTCGAAGACTACTACTACGGTGACGAGACATGCGAAGGCTTAAAGGACTGGGACGAGCTTAAGGATGTAATCTTTTTACTGAGTGACGACAACTGGGCAAATACCAGAGGTCTTCCAAAACAGGAGGAAAGAGAACACCCCGGCGGATACGGAATGTACTATCATTTCGATTATCACGGAGGCCCCATAAGCTACGAATGGCAGAATACCAGCAGACTTTCAAAGATCTGGGAGCAGATGACCCAGGCATATGAGTACGGCGTAAGAAGAGAGTGGATAGTAAATGTCGGCGATCTTAAGGGCAACGAGTATCCTCTTACATATTTCATGGCTCTTGCCTACGACTACGAGACATGGAGCGGCTTTGACATGATAGATACCTTTGTGAGCGAATGGGTTGACGAGCATTTTCATGCAGATATCTCAGCATGCAAGGAAAAACTCTTAAGACTCATTGAGGGCGCCACAAGGTACAATGCTTTAAGAAAGCCAGAATCCCTGTCTTCATTCACATATGCACCGGTAAGCTTTGATGAGAGCAGGCGCATCATGGATGAAGTCTCAGAGCTTCTTGATATATGCGAAGAGTTAAAGGATGAACTGACAGGCAGCGCAAAAACTGCCTATATGAGCATGTTCTATTATCAGATAAAGGGAAGCCTTAACATTCACATGATGCAGCTTGAAGCAGGGATAAACGCATACCTTGCAAAGAACAGGAGCATAGGTGCAAACATCTATGCCGATAAGGCAGCACGAAGAACAGTGCTAATGGGCGAGCTCATAGATGAGTACAATGCCTTTTTAGGCGGCAAATGGATACATATGATGGAATCCGGTCATACGGGACTGAGGACCTGGGATGACTATGACTGGGGATATCCCCTGTCCGTATATGTCAATCCTATACACAAGCCGAAGATATTTGCTTACTTTAAAAACGGAACGGGTCAGACATACGGCGATCACTGGCAGTTTGGAAAGCCCATGGTAAACGCTGATCTGACAGACGGCGATATAAATGAGACATGCATATATATAGACAGCAGAGGCGATGTAGGCTTTGAATACGAAGTCGTATCCGACAGGGACTGGCTTGACTTTGATAAGTCACCCGAAAAGGTCGACATAACAAATGACACTGGATCGGTCCTTACTATCAGATGTGACAAAACAAAGCTCTCCGGCATGGAAGAAGCTCACCTTAAGGTTAACATAAAATTCGATAACGGAGATACCACAGGTTTTGAAGCAAGGCTTCTTGCCTGTCCTATACCCGAGCCTAGAGGCGATGCCTTTAACGAGAGCTTCGGGATAATAAGCATAATGGCTTCTCACTACAATGAATCAAAGGGAGCAAGCCAGAGAGACGGCTACAAGATAATAAAGTATCTCGGAAGAGAGGGTAGCGCAGTCAAGTGCTATCCCGTTACAAAGGACTATCGCAACGAAAAAGATGCACCTTATTTAAGATATGATGTTATCGCAAACGCCGACGGGGTGTATAATGTCGAAGTGGATGTACTGTCAAGAAACCCTGTCATAAAGGGTGATGACATGATACTTTACATATCCGCAAATGATTCGGAAAAGATCTCAATAAACGCCGTTAACAGGGATTTTTATGCGGGACATACATGCGAGCAGTGGTGTAGCGGCGTGCTTGACAACGTAAGACGCATAAAATCAAAGCTTACGCTTAAAAAGGGAAAGAACTGCATCTATATACATGCGGGAAGTCCGAATGTTTCATTTGACAAGATCATCCTGTCAAGAGAAGGCATGCAGCTGCCTTATTCGTACCTCGGTCCGAAGGAAAGCTACAGAGCATAGGGGAATGTTGGAGCAATTTTGTTATGAATGAGATAATCTTAGAGATAAGCGCATTTATCATCGCGCTGTTTTGTGTAATAGACTGCATAAAGAACAGGAGGGAGCTGTATCTGCCTTTCCCGAAGGGAATAAGAAAAAAGCTTCAGGATCAGCATTTCACATATCTGATACTGCTCTTTACGCTCATGATATCCGCGCTGTCTTCAGTCTTGGAAGTAACGGCTGAGGACTACCTGACATTTTCAAGCGCGTTTATTCTAAATTCGCTAAACGAGTCATATTTTATCTGTCATAACATCTTAGCTTTCATGTTCACTCTCTATATCTTAAACATGACGGGAATCGCAAAGGAAAAGTCATCCGGATTTTTTATAAGCTTTGCGCTTCCCTGCATCCTTGGAGAGATACTGATCTTTATAAATCCCTTCACAAAGCTCTTATTCTATATAGATTCAAACTTAAAATACTCAAGGGGACCATTTATCTGGGTCCTTTATGCGATCGCGACCATATATATCTTTATCGGAGTCGTATATTTCTTTAAATACAAGAACAGACTCTCAAGGATGGACAGATCCTCTACCCTTACCCTTATATCGATCGCGATCCTCGGCATAGTCGTACAGGGCATCTTCTCTATCCCTGTAGAACTTTTCTTTGAAGCTATCGGCTTTCTTGGCTTCATGCTCCTTCTTGAAGACAGAAGAACCAACGATCGGAACAAGACAAGAAGGATAAGCAAGAGCTTCATTGTCATAATCGCACTCATCTTTATCGCGGTAATAACCATAAACATCAATGTCATATATCATGCAGGGACAGATCAGACCGGAAAGATATGAACGATCCAGATAGACAGCATAAAGGGCGATCTTCAGGAGACGATATCCGATGCTGAAGGAAACCTTTTAAGATTCTCCATGGGAATAGAACAGCTCATGAACGAGAAGGCCGATCTTATCGAGGTCGAGGAATATATAAAGCAGCAGAAGCAGTACTACTATGATCTTAGCGGAGGCAACTGCTTCAATGTCTATGCCGCTTCCACAAGCTGGACCATAATCCCTGACTTTGACATGCCCCCGCAGTACCATGCCATAGAGCGTGTATGGTATACGGGTGCAAAGCAGAATCCCGACAGGATATATATATCAGAGCCCTATATAGATGCGGCAACGGGTGATATCTGCTTTACGCTCTCAAACATCCTGTCAGACGGCGATGTCGTTACCGCTATGGATTTTACGCTTTCAAAGGTCCAGGATACCATTGAGAGGATGGGAAACAGCAACGAGCAGTTTGCGATGATAGTCACAAAGGAAGGCACGATCGTCGGCTGTTCCGAAACGGACTATCAGGGCGAAAAACTGCAGGATGTCCTGCCCGAGTACATAGATGTGTTTGAAAGAGTAGAGGCTTCAAACGAGCATAGATCTTTTGATGTAAAGATTGCGGGAAGCAAGAGGATCATCTTCAGCAGCGAGACAAACAACGACTGGCAGCTGATCTTAAGTGTTGCGAGCGGATCATTCTATGCAGAGATCTACAAGCAGATGATAATGTTAGGCGCCATAGATCTTTTGATGGTCATGGTAATAATCGTCTTTTACATGGTAAGCGTTAACAACCAGGCAAAGGCTGAGAATACTCTTTCTGCTACGGAAAACTTTATATCAAGCCTTTCGGGAGATCTAAGAAAGCCTCTTGATGACATCTTAAAGATAAGCGACAGATCATTAAAGGGTCAGTCGACAGGCCCTGATGACGAGATACGCGAACTGAGAGAAGCGGGCAAGCGTCTTCAGGAAAAGATGGACAACCTCTTTTCATATTCGAGCATTTTAAGATCCGATCTTGATGACATGGAACTTAATAAGAGAAGAGAAAGAAGAAAGGTTTCCTCATCCAGCAGATTTATAAGAAACGGAATAATCGGCATCATGATAGGTGCTCTTCTTGTCGGACTTATTCTGTGTCTTGGTACTGCCACCAAATGGGGCGGTACAAGGATAAACAGAGAGGCTGACAGATATAACAGCGAGCTTACGCAGTGGATGCTGCAGCAGCAGAGTATTTTGAGGATGTTTACCGATGTCATCGTGGCTGATCCAAGTGTAATGGATGACTATGACTCTGCAGTCAAGTGGCTAAACGACGTAGCCAAAAACTACAGCGAGATGAGCTTCTGCTACATGGCAAATCCCTATAACGAGCACCCTGTCATCATGAACAACGGCTGGGTTCCCGATCCCGACTACAGGGTAGAGGAAAGACAGTGGTATCTGGATACGGAGCGTTCCGGAGACGGCTACAGTATCTCATCTCCCTACTTTGATGCTCAGACGGGATTATACTGCATCACCTTTTCAAGGATAGTCTATTCGAATGAAGGAGACTTCCTTGGAATATTCGCTATAGACTGCTTCATCGACAAGCTCATCGACGTACTAGATGACAGTTACAACGAGGAAGGCTACGCGTTCATGGTCGACCGCGACGGAACGATCATGAATCACCCTTACGAACGTTACCAGATAAGTACGACGAACAGTGTGAATATCGAGGACACCGAATATGCGGACGCGTACCACAGCATTAGCGCGTTCCTGATGCGTGACTATGACGGACGTTACGCGGCTTGCTATACGAAGAACAATGAGATCTCCGGCTTTACCGTCTTTGTGGTTCAGAACTGGTGGAGCATCTATGGCACAGTGCTCATAATGGCGATAATCTATCTTGTCCTTATAGGCGCATCGACCATTTGCGTCGTTATGATGATAAACCGGTTCATAAGGT
>JAGCXJ010000169.1 GCA_017961385.1 Lachnospiraceae bacterium | reverse complement strand
ATCATATTGGGCTCATGATGTTTATATGCCTGTAATGGACAGTGACGGGTGGATATATTTTATTGATCCAACTACGGATTACGAGCTCCACAGATATAATCCTCAGGCAGAAACCGAAGAGACCATCACTGATCAAAGAGTCGATTTTTACAATAAGATCGGAGATATCATATATTATCAGGTAAGCGTTGGCGAACCTGCTCTTCACAGAGTCATGGCTTACGGCGGTGATGATATAGTGATCGCTGAAGGTGTATACAAAGATATTCAGACAACATCAAACTATGTATACTTCAGACCTTTTGACAATGATACCGTAACATTTCATGCAAATCATTACGGAACGCTTAAAGTTGACGAATTCAGCCCATAAAAGGCATAATAAAACTCCGAGAATTTCCCGGAGTTTTTCTTTTACGAATTTTTCATTAATTCATCGAGCATTTCCTGCATTGTCTTTCTAAATATCGGATGTCTCTTATATGGAGCGATCTCTGCCATGGGGCGAAGAACAAATTCTCGATTTTCTATATCAACATGCGGTATGATCAGATCATCACTGTCAAATATAAGTTCATTATAGAATATGATATCCATATCAAGTGTTCGAGGTCCCCAGTGAACATCTCTTACTCTTCCCGCATCATTTTCAAGTTCATGCAGTACATCTAAAAGCTCCATTGGTGTTAGCAGTGTCTTTATATAGCATGCACCATTTAAGAAATCATCCTGAACTACATTTCCATATGGTTTAGTCTCGATAAGTGAAGAATTCTGAACCATCTTGCAGTCATTTCTGTCGCAGAGCTTAAACAGAGCTTTCTCAATATTCTCCTCTCTGTCTCCAAGATTTGATCCATAAGAAAGATAAGCATCAGACCAACCTCTTGATATCTTTACTGATATTGAATCAAATTCCATAGGCACCGGAGCCTGAGGCTTCTTTACCTCTATATCTACAGCATCTATCTTAGGAAAATTTACCAGTATTGACTGAGCAACCTTTTCTGCCGCAGTCTCTATAAGGCTATATGTCTTTAATGTCATCTCATCCTTTATCGTTTGACATACTGAGGCATAATCAGTCGTATATTCAACATCATCCTCGCGGGAAGCATCGGTCAGATCAGTATAAAGAGTAGCATTTACAAAGAAATTCTGACCTTTTTCTCTCTCTGATTCATATACACCGTGATATGCAAAAACCTTTAGATTTTCGATCTTGATCTGATCCATATGACATCCTCCTTTGATTAATTATATTTAATGACCTCTCTGATCATTCTTACAGCCTGAACATGTTCCTTGACATCATGAACACGTAGAAACATTGTATTATGCAGACATCCGTAAACTCCAAGTGCTAATGTACCGGCTAGCCTGTCTTCTTTAGGGATGTCTAGTACATTTCCAATAACAGACTTTCTGCTTACACCCAGTAAGACCGGATATCCAAGCTTGTTTATCTTATCTAATGAAGCTATTATCTGTAGATTCTGTTCTGTATCCTTGGCAAACCCAACTCCAGGATCCAGTATGATCTTTTCATCTTTAATTCCCGCATTATGAGCGATATCTATGCATTCTGAAAGATCTTTGATCGTATCTTCAACAAAGCTTGTATAATCGTTATCTTTTCTGTTATGCATCAGGCAGCAGGAAACATTGCCATCAGCAATTACATGAGCCATTTTGCGATCAAACTTAAGCCCCCATATATCATTGATCAGACTGACACCGGCTTTGATTCCTTCTTTCGCAACATCGGCTTTATACGTATCAAGACTGATAGGAAGATCAACTTCTTTCTTAACGGCCTCTATTACAGGTAATACTCTTTCAAGTTCTTCATCAACCGAGATCATCTTATAGCCCGGCCTTGTTGATTCACCGCCTATATCAATAATGTCTGCCCCTTCTTCTTTTATCTGTACGGCTCTTTTCAAAGCAGATTCCAAAACATCATATCTGCTTCCGTCATAGAATGAATCAGGAGTTACATTTAGAATGCCCATTATATATGTGCGATCATTTAAGAATTGACTATTTCCAATGATCATACTACATCCTCATAAGTCTGAAGCATGCTCTCTTCATCTTTTCGTCTTCAAAAGCACCTCTTGATACACAAGTAACGGTTGTTGCTCCCGGTTTTTTTATTCCCCGCATAGTCATGCACATATGCTCTGCTTCTATAACAACCATGGCACCTTTGCATCCAAGCTCATTCATGATCGCATCAGCTATCTGAGCTGTCATTCTCTCCTGAAGCTGTGGCCTTTTTGCAAAAACCTCTACAGTTCTTGCAAGTTTGCTGAGGCCAACAACTTCACCATCAGGTATATAAGCTACATGAGCCTTACCATAAAAAGGCAAAAGATGATGTTCACACATCGAGTAGAATGTAATATCTTTTTCTAAAACTATCTCGCTGTTATCGCAGGTAAATCTTTTTGACAGATGAGTATTTGCACTCTCATCCATTCCTGCAAAAATCTCTTCATACATTCTCGCTATTCGCGAAGGTGTATCCTTTAACCCTTCCCTGGAAGGATCTTCCCCGATTCCCTCCAGGAGCATGGTAACTGCTTCTTCTATCTTCTTCTTGTCAACCATTTTTGATATATACTCCTTTTATCCAAGTATACCACAAGCGAATAAGTACAGGCAATTTTTGTATACTAGCCCTTAGCCTTCAATTTGCGTTTATTCTCGTACATCTCATGATCAGCTCTATCAAATACGTCATCGACATGTTTATCTTTTCCAAGAATAAAATCAGACATACCGGCAGCTATAATAGGACCTTTATCCTTATCTCTATTATTTACGCTTTCCTTATTCAGCTTTGATATCAGCTTCTTTCTGACAGCAAAATCCTGCCCGCTGAGGAATACAGCGAATTCATCTCCACCTATTCTGAATACCGGGCTATGATCAAATATATCGCATATCAGTTTAGCTGATTTCTTGATATATTCATCGCCCGCCTTATGTCCTT
>JAGCXJ010000168.1 GCA_017961385.1 Lachnospiraceae bacterium | reverse complement strand
GATCATGAACATGAGCTATGGTCAGCTGGCTTCATCAGAATATCTGGTAAGCATTATGAATAAGCTGATCGAAGAGACATTCGCAGTAATGAATGCTGCCGGTTACAAAACTTTCTGGGATGATCCGGAAGAATATAAAAGCACATTCTACGGAAAGCTTGTTCCGGATACTTTTGCTCATCGTGCATCTACGCTGCAGGATATCGAGAAACACAAGAAAACAGAGATCGATACGCTTAACGGCTGTGTTCAGCGCATAGGAATAAAGTATGGTGTCCCGACTCCGACACACGATATTATCGTGGAAATGATTAAGGGCATTGAAGATATAAAGTGCTGAAGACTTTAAGAATATGCCGGAGGTCAGAACATGAATATTATTGAATCATCATTTTATGAGATGCTTCAGGCTCAGGCCGTCAGAAACCCTGATGCTGAAGCCGTTATCATGGGAGACAGAAAGCTCACATACGGTGAGTTTTTATACAGGATTGACGGCGTCGCATCAGCTTTATTGGATATTGGTCTCAAAAAAGGTGATAAGGTCGGATTGTGGTCTGTTGCCTCGCCTGCGTGGCTTTATGCGTATTTCGGTATAATCCGTGCAGGAGGCATTGCACTTCTTCTCAATGCAAATATGGCTTTAAAAGATGCAAAACCTTTGATCGAATTTGTGGACACTAGATTCCTGATGTTCGGAAAAACACATGATTATGAAGGACATAATACCGATGCCGTTGCGATTTCTGAATCACTTGGCATTGATAAAGAACACTGTTTAAGCATTCTGGATGAGGAGTTTGCCGATATCACATTGGCAGAGGCAGAGACTTCCGGATGTCAGTCTCGTGAAGATGCTTATATTATCTATACTTCCGGAACGACTGCTTTCCCTAAGGCTGTTATCAACTCACAGTTCTCACTCATCAATCTGTCCGATCATGTTTTCAGTGAGCTGGCTCCTATCCTTGGCAATCGTGCATTGATTGGAGTCCCGTTTTTCCATGTATATGCACTGATGGGCGCGTGGATCTATTTGGCACACGGCGGGACTGTTGTTATTCCGAGTACGATCAAGGCTGATCTTATCGCAGATTTGGTTGAGAAGGAAAGTATATCTGATATCTGGACTGTAGCCGTTATCTACCAGGCAATCATCGATAATGAACTTCTTGCCGAAAAGGTCGCGCCGAATGCGAGGTTCTGCGCTGTGGCCGGAAGCTATACATCCCCAGTGCAGTTCATGCGCTTTGAAGCATCACTTGGAAATTCCACATTTATCAATATGTATGGTATGACTGAGACGTCTGCGGCGTATGTACTTACAAGACCGGGAGATGATATATCCATCAGATATAACACGGTCGGAAGACCTGTCAATGGAACAGAGGCCGCAGTGTGGGACGACGAACGCGGTATACTTCCTCCGGAGGAAGTCGGCGAGATAATTACGCGCGGATATCACCTGAAAAACAGCTATTACAAACTTGAACCCGAGAGGCAGGCTGTCGATAAAGACGGATGGCTTCATTCAGGTGATCTGGGTGTATTTGATAAGAACGGGAATCTCAAGATCGTCGGCCGCATAAAAGATCTTATCATCAAGGGTGGCGAGAATATCGCACCTGCAGAGATAGAGGCTCAGATAATGTCACACCCTTCTATAAGTAGCTGCCGAGTGTTCGGATATAAGGACAGGATATACGGCGAAAATATCGGTGCATGTATAACTCTCGCTCCGGGTTCGGATTTTGATGAGGACTCGATCAGAAAATATGTAAAAGAAAAAGTCGGCTCCTACAAATCACCTGTCTACTATTTTGTTTTTGACAAGTTTCCTCTTAATTCAAATGGTAAGATTGACCAGCGCAATCTGCATATTGAGATGTTAAGAAGGCTGCACAGACTCTTGATCGAGAACAAGCTTGAGAAAGGTATCCCGATAATTACGATGTCAGTCAAGAACAGTGTGTTCAATATCACGCCTGTTGCTTCGATGTTCGAGGAGTGTGCCACCAATCTCGGATTCAGCCGCAAGAAGGCTCTGAAGATACGTCAGGCAGTTGAGGAACTTTTGGTGCTGCGTATTATCGAGAGCGCTGAAGACATAGGGGATATCGGGATCTCTCTTCGTTATATGCGTGATTTCCTGAGGATAACCGTAACTGATCTTGGAGATGATAACTGTAACAAACAAAACGAGCAGCAGAAGATCGCACTGGCGATACTTCTTAAGTTTGTTGTTGACTATGATATGTCGAGGCTTGATGACGGACAATATCAGGTGATGATTGATTTTACATATGATAAAGATCTTGATATTACCGGGTTCCTGATGCAGCACGAGAGGATAGAGTGAGCACTATCAGTAAGATATAGATGTCATCCTGTGATCTTATATGAGTTCTTTACTGAATTCATTCTTAATGTTTTCTATCCGGGATTCGAACAGCCTACAGAACTATTCCTGAGTAAGGAACTGTAAGTATAGAAAATCATCAGGATAGTGAAATAAGCAAATCGAAGTTTGTAAAACAGAACTGAGGAGGTTGTTTCATATGATAAAAGTGTTGTTTATCAATGGAAGCCCTAACGAAAACGGCTGCGTTTCTATAGCTATGGATGAGGTCATCACTGTCCTTAACGATAACGGAATTCAAACTGAGAAGATATGGCTGGGCAAAAAAGCAATGCCGGACT
>JAGCXJ010000167.1 GCA_017961385.1 Lachnospiraceae bacterium | reverse complement strand
CACCGCCTGCGGCAACGATCTTTGCCATAGACTGAGTTATAGCATATATAGCGCCGTGATAAGGGCTCCAGCTTGATACATAAGGATCAAAACCGTAGCTCATCATGGTAACAGTATCTGTCTTTCCCTTAAGGACGGGAAGCTTTGCTACCATCGTCTGAGTCTCTGTAAGCTGTGTCTTTCCGCCGTAAGGCATATATACGCTTGCCGCACCGATAGATGAGTCAAACATCTCAACAAGATCCTTCTGAGAGCATACGTTAAGGTCTGACAGCGTATCGATCATGGCAGCTTTTACATCTCCTGCCTCGACATCGCGCTCAACTTTATCAATAGCGATCTTGTCGATCACCTTGTTTTCCTGTGAAGGGATGTGAACCACTACATCAGTCTCCTGATGAGCGCCGTTTGTATCAAGGAAGGCTCTTGCGATATTAACTATCTCCTTGCCTCTCCACTTAAGGACAAGTCTGGGCTCCTCTGTTACCTTGGCAACACATACGGCTTCAAGGTTTTCCTCCTCGGCATACTTAAGGAATGTATCTACATCCTTTGGATCCACAACGACTGCCATTCTCTCCTGAGATTCAGATATTGCAAGCTCTGTGCCATCCAGGCCGGCATACTTCTTGGGAACAAGATCAAGATCTACCGTAAGGCCGGCAGCGAGCTCACCGATAGCTACAGATACTCCGCCCGCACCGAAGTCGTTGCACTTCTTTATGAGAGCCGCAACTTCTTCTCTTCTGAACAGTCTCTGTATCTTACGCTCTGTGGGAGCATTACCTTTCTGAACCTCGGCACCGCATGTTTCGATGGAAGCCTCGGTATGAACCTTGGATGAACCTGTAGCACCGCCGCAGCCGTCACGTCCGGTCCTTCCGCCAAGCAGTATGATGATATCTCCGGGATCCGAGTTCTCTCTCTTTACGCATCTTCTGGGAGCAGCACCCATTACGGCACCGATCTCCATACGCTTTGCAACGTAGTCGGGATGATATATCTCCTTGACATAGCCTGTAGCCAGACCGATCTGGTTACCGTATGATGAATATCCGCTTGCAGCGCCTCTTACGAGCTTCTTCTGAGAAAGCTTGCCCTTTAATGTTGCGGAAACGGGTACTGTAGGATCTGCCGCACCGGTAACACGCATTGCCTGGTAAACATAGCCTCTTCCTGAAAGAGGATCTCTTATGGCACCGCCAAGACATGTGGCAGCTCCACCGAAAGGCTCGATCTCGGTAGGATGGTTATGTGTCTCGTTTTTGAAGAATACGAGCCATTCCTCGGTAACTACACCGTCCTCATACTCCATCTCTACTGGAACAACAACCGAGCAGGCATTGATCTCATCTGATACTTCCATATCATCAAGCTTGCCGTCTGCTCTAAGCTTCTTCATACCCATAAGGGCAACATCCATAAGACATACGAACTTGTCTGTTCTGTCCTTGTAGATCTCGTCCTTTGTATCGAGATAGCTCTGATATGTAGTCTCGATGGGCTCGCGATAGTAGCCGTCATCGAAAGTTATGTTCTTAAGTTCTGTGCTGAATGTAGTATGTCTGCAGTGATCAGACCAGTATGTATCAAGTACTCTGATCTCAGTCATGCTAGGATCACGCTTCTCTTCATTCTTAAAATAGTTCTGAATATGAAGGAAATCCTTAAACGTCATCGCAAGCGAAAGGCTGTCGTAGAGATCCTTTAAGGACTTCTCATCCATGTCCTTAAAGCCGTCAAATATCTTGACATCCTCAGGCTCGTCATACTCAGTAACAAGAGTCTCTGGCTTTGGAGCATCATTTATCCTTGAATCAACAGGGTTGACGCAGTATGCCTTTATCCTGTCCATATCCTCATCGGATACGTCTCCCTTTATGACATATGTGATAGCACTCTTTACGATAGGCTTTGCATCGGCATCTATAAATCCTATGCACTGCTCCGCGGAGTCAGCTCTCTGATCAAACTGTCCCGGAAGAGCTTCAACGGAAAATGCCTTCTCGTTGTCAGCTATCGGATAGCTCTCCTCATAGTAGTCATCTACAGGAGGCTCGCTGAAGATCATCTTTATAGCCGTTGAATAAACATCATCGCTTATTCCCTCGACATCATAACGGATGAGTTCTCTTACTCCATCAACCTTGATACCCAGATAGCTTTCGATATCCTCCTTAAGCTCCTTTGCCTTTACGGCGTAGGGTACCTTCTTCTCAACATAGATACGTCTTGTCTTCATTAACTTCCTCTTTCTATAAAAACATTTAAGATTCAACGAACTGTGACATGAGATACAGCAGTTCGCTGTCAACTTTCTTTTCACTTAAGCCAAAGCTTGCTCCGCAGGCTTTCATTCCTTCTATCGCATACATCATGCTGAGCGCAGTTGCATCGGGATCTATGCAGTCAAACTCGCCGTCATCATTGCCGCGGATTAAGATGTTTGTTAATACCTTAACGGCTGTATCAAATTCATTCTTTGCTTCCTTTGAATCGCCGTTCTGCTTAAGGTAGAACGCATACTCATACTTTGCCGCAGTCAAAGACAGCTTGCGCTTGAGTATTGCCTTCTTCTGCTCCTTGATAAACCACAAAAGAAGTTCTGAAGCCTTGGCATTTGACAGGAATTCACTGATATCCTTTTCATCGGCATCTGCTTCATCCGCAGCCTGACAGACTTCCTTAAATATCTCCTGCGTAGAAGAATAATAAAGATATAATCCTCCCCTGCTTATCTGACAGGCTTCGACTATATCTTTCATGGTAACACTTCTAAAGCCCTTGCTTGCAAAGACTTCAGTTGCTTTCTCTATGATAAACTTTCGTTTACTGTCGCTTTTTTCGCTCACTTTTATACTCTACTTTCTTTCCTATCACTGCTCGCTCAGGCCGTTTAGACCGATCTCGTACAGCTCTTTCAGCCTTGTTACCACGGCTAAAAACACTCCCTTGTCAACAGCCTCGGACCACAGTTTTGCCTTGGTACGACCTCCCATGACATACTTTGAAAGTATGCCTCCGATGTTATCCATCTTTAGCATGGTCTGCTTCTTTACAAACTCGACCTCTTCCCCGGCACTCTTTAATCTGTTGCGGCTGATGACATATACGTAGTTTCTGTCCATGAACTGAGAGTTTTCAGCATCCTTTACGAATCTTAGAAGCATGCCGTCATATACGGGAAAGCTTATCGAATGCTGATCAAGCCCGTCTCCGTTGTATATATCCGAGACCTTGCTCTTGCCGCTCTTTTCTTCAAGCCAGGGCAGATAAGCTATCAGCTTTTCAATATCAGACCTGTATTTGTCAAAAACCTCTGCAGCTGTCATCTGTTCAGTAAGCATACACTACCTCCCAAAGAGAATGTACATCTTGATCGCTCATGTTAGATTCTATCATAAACAGAACAAAAAAACATCACTTATCAAGTACAAGCCATGAAAAAATCGTCTTTCTGCCTATATAGCAGATGATCCTTATCAGTATGACTCCGATCAGTATCCCGATACTGTCTATCAGAATATCATGAGGGTCCGATACCCTTCCGGCAACAAAGGACTGATGATACTCATCAAGAGTGGCAAATATCACACAGAATCCCCCTGCAAATAGCGTAAGACCGATCCCTCTTATCCTGTATACATACAGAGGAAGCGACACGCTCATGGCAAGCAGCATGTACTCGGTGACATGCGCGCCTTTCCTGACATAAGGATGTATGTAAAATATCAGTTCATTAAGCCTTTCGTTCGAAAAGCCTTTCATGCAGATCTTGTTGTATATCAGGACTATGTATTTGCTCACAATAAGCGACAGATGCCCTGAATCCGTGCTGTTCTGCGCACTGAACATGAAGATCAGATACATCATGACAATGGCAGGGATGAAGCTTAAAGGTTTCAGCAGATACCTCAGAGTCTTTTTTATAAATCGAATAAAGTAATACATAATTATTTTTCCGTATTCAATGACAAATCCCGGCTTGCCGGGATTTATCATTAATAACAGATTTAATTCTTCTTAAGAGATTATGCGTTCTTTCCGCAGCACTTCTTATACTTCTTTCCGCTTCCGCAGGGGCAGGGATCATTTGGATAGATCTTTGGAGCATCATTGACTACTGTAGTCGATCTCTTCTGTTCCTTGTACAGCTCTTCCTTTTTCTCTTTTGTAAAGATGCTGTCCCACTGTTCAAGGTTATAGAGCCAGTCCGCACTAGCTGTGACCATGTTCTTGTATAGAAGCTCCTTGTCGTACTCCAGGGATACAACTGTATCTTCATCCATCTCCTCGATAGGGTTCGGAGTCTTTAAGCTGTCGTTGATACCGTCAAGGAAACCTACCATATGCATGAGAGTGATGCCGTACTTTTCTGCAAGTTCCTTGACTGTGCCCTTTACTACCTCGTCGGGATTTGAAAGAAGCTTCTCATATACTCCCTTCTCAACCGTGAAGTATTCTGTCCACAGTCTCTGAAGTGTGCCTTTATCTGTCT
>JAGCXJ010000166.1 GCA_017961385.1 Lachnospiraceae bacterium | reverse complement strand
GCAGCCTGTCTGATGTTATCTTTTTAAGAATAAATCCTATGACTGCCATAACTGGCAGCTCCAAGATCGCCTGCAAAAAGTTGGCATATCCGAGCTGTGTCTCGTTTCCGCCCAGGCTTCTTATGATCTGGATCATGAAATCGTTGATCATGTTGTGAGCAAAGAAAAAGCATATCATTCCTATAAGGAAAAGAGAAAACGCAGGATATGTTTTTACAAAAGAAGCGATATTGTTATGTGCGACAGCCTGACTTTCACTGCCCGATCCGCTTTTTTCCTCTTCCCTGTCTGCTTCGCATACAGTCTCGGGCTTTTTAAATGTAAATACCACTATCGCCGAAAGGATCATGGATATGATGTTTACGACAAGCAGTATATCCACACCCTTCTTTTGAACGGCGCTTCCTATAAATGCACTCGTTAGAGCAAAGCTGGCAGAACCCAGTCCTCTTGCAAGTCCGTAGTATATATCACAGCCGGCCTTCTGGTATTCAAAGCAGAGTGCAGTCATTACCGGCTGATAAGCAAACTGGACCATATATATGAGTGCATATATAACAAATATGACCGCCTTGTTTACTCCAAGCATGAGTATGACACTTCCTGCAAGGATGATCATAACAGATATGATTATGAAGCGTCGATTCGTCAAAGGTCCCGGCTTATCTATTATTGATGCAAAGTAGGGCTGACAGATCGCGGAAACGATATTTGCCAGAGCAAGAAGGATGCCCACTTCGGTATTTGAAAAACCGTTTGCCAGAAGATATACGGCCGCAAGAGCATGTATAGTGCAGAATGCGACAAAATATGTCATGTTTATAAGCGTGTATCTAAAGGTCCAGAAGCCCTTTTTCATAATTACGCCTTTCTATCTTTTTCCTCTGTTTTAGGTATG
The DNA here is from genome assembly GCA_017961385.1 of Lachnospiraceae bacterium. GTDB lineage: Bacteria > Bacillota > Clostridia > Lachnospirales > Lachnospiraceae > Colinaster. The sequence continues at coordinate 4,463 of JAGCXJ010000166.1, read as the reverse complement.
CGGCTGTACAGTTCTGTAAGAGATCTTATGCTTCTTTTAAGATCATCAGACAGGAAGTTTGGACGAAGCCTCCATTCCCAGTTGTTTTCCGAAGTTCCGGGAGTATTTATCCTTGCTTCCTTTCCAAAGCACAGATAGTCCTGCAGCGGGATGATGCAAAGGTCGGCAACGGATCTGTAAGCTTCACGTATTATATCCCATACGAGCTGTCCGTAGTCGGAGTTCATGGAATTTATATATCTTCTGCAGAAATCTCTCTCGCCGTCATTGATCTCCTCAACCCAGGCTCTCGTAGGAGTGTTGTCATGCGTTCCGGTATATACGACACAGTTTGTTACATGTCTGTGGTTTACATAATAACTGTCCCAGCTGGTAAAGCCATACTGAAGGACCTTCATTCCCGGGAACCCGCTCTCTTCAAGAAGCGCCTCGTTTTCAGGCGTATTGTTTCCAAGATCCTCTGCGATAATCCTAAGCTTTCCAAGCTTATCGGTAAGGACATTGAAAAGATCCATTCCCGGTCCCTTGCAAAGCTTTCCGTTTTCGGCAGTCTTGTCTCCGTAGGGGATCGCATAGTATTCACAGAATCCGTGGAAATGATCTATCCTTATAACATCATAGAAATCATAGTTTCTCTTTATCCTGTCTGCCCACCAGTCATAGCCTCTCTTTGCAAGAGCCTTCCAGTCATAGATAGGATTGCCCCACAGCTGTCCCGTCCTGGAGAATGCATCAGGAGCACATCCTGCAACAACCTTTGGCTTAAGATCCTTATCCATTAAAAAGACATCCGGATGAGCCCAGCAGTCCACGCTGTCGAGCGAAACGTAAAACGGCATGTCTCCGATTATCTTAACGTTCTTTTTGTTTGCATACTCGCGAAGCGCTCTGTACTGCTTGTCAAATTCATACTGCTTGAAGTATACAAATTCAATATCATCCTTAAGTTCATTCTTTATCTTCTTTAAAGCGTCAGGATCTCTTTCTTTTAATCCTTTCTCCCATTCATACCACGGCTTGCCGCCAAGCTTTCTCTTAACGGATGTGAAAAGAGCATAATCCTCAAGCCATCCGGATTCCTTTTTTATAAACGCCTTAAACTGCTTTGTTTCATTGTCTGACTGAATGAATATTTTATAGGCGATCTCCAAAATATCGTCTCTGTTTTCGTATATCGCGCCGTAATCGACTCTTGTCTCGTCACTGTAAAACTTTATCGCATTGCATTCATCCCATGTAAGAAGACCTTCTTTAATAAGATCTTCCAGGGATATGAAATACGGATTTCCCGCAAAAGCCGAAAAAGGCTGATAAGGCGAATTGCCAAATCCCGTAGGTCCCACGGGAAGTATCTGCCAGAAGCCCTGACCCGCTCCTTCCAGAAAATCAACAAAATCATATGCTTCCTTTGAAAAGCATCCGATCCCGAACTTTGACGGGATAGAAAAGATGGGAAACAGTATTCCGCTCTCTCTCATTTTTCAGTTACCTTCTTCCTTATTGATAAGTGCCTAGCCGCACTCTCTTACTATGTTGTCACAGCCTCCAAGCTGCAAAAGGCGTCTTCCAAGCATTGAAGCCTGCTTTGCATATGTGCTGTCAGCAATGATATGATCGGCCTTTTCTCTTATATTTTCTGCGATGAACTCATCGTATGATATCTCCATGCCGGCTCCTGTATTGACTATGCTTGAAGCATTGTACTTTCTCTCGAATACCTTGCCCGGACATATCAAAAGAGGAACGCCGTTTATAAGACCGTCGGTCATGCTGTTCTGTCCGCCGTGATTTATATATAATACGCTTTCCGGCAAAAGATCAGAAAAATCAAAGTATGGTGCGCAGTGGATGTTTCCTTCGTTTACTTCCTTAAGACCGTGGCCTGCGATATATACCTCGTATCTGCTTCCCGCAAAGGCTCTTGAAACTTCCGCTTGCATCTTCTTTACGGATATGGTTCCGTTTCCCATATATGCAAGTATCTTGTCCCTCTTGTTTGAAAGACGTATATCAGCCTTTTTAAGAGTCCCGCAGTAAACGACCTTTGAATCCTCGATAGGTTCAAGCTCGTAGCAGCTTGGAACAAACTTCTTTTCCGCCCAGTCAAAGACATCCAGACATGATTCAACATGATCAAGGCCATGCTCCCTTAGAAGCCTGTTTAGTCCCGATGCATACTTTGGCGTGCAGCCGTATTCGGCCTGCGTCGGAACGCTTGCGGAGATAAAGCATCTCTTTCCTTCAAGTTTTGCTGCCGTTATAGCAGATATATTAAACTCGGAATAAACGATATCGGGTCTGAATTCCTTTATCGCTCTCCTTATCTCATCCACGCTTTTATTTAGATACTTATAACATGTATTTCCGGTAAGATATAAGACATCCTCAAAGCTGTTTACCTTCTTTACGGATGTCACACCCAGCTTCTGGGCTATCGGAAACGTATGCTTTCCTATGACCTCAGGCATGCCCAGAGGTATGGGAATAGAAAGAGGATACTCTACGGTACCCTCTATAACACTGTAATTGACATCCTTTGCGCAGCACACGGCTACTTCATGACCGGCCTTTAAAAGAGCGCCTGCAAGCTGTCTTACTCTCGTAAAGCTTCCTGCCGTTTCGGCCATGGCTGCCATAGGAACCAATAAAACCCTTTTCATATTTCCCCCGATATGTTTACAGATTATCTGTTAGCGTACATTTTTTCATAATAGTTCTGATATTCGCCCGATATGATCGGCTCCCACCAGTCCTTGTTATCCAGATACCATCTGATCGTCTTCTTGATGCCGTCAGCAAACTTTGTCTCAGGAAGCCATCCCAGCTCATTATGTATCTTTGTGGGATCGATGGCATAACGCATGTCATGACCTTTTCTGTCTGTCACATATGTGATGAGACTCTCGGGCTTGCCGAGCTCTTTGCATATGAGCTTTACTATATCTATATTCTTCATCTCGTTATGTCCGCCGATGTTATATACTTCACCGACTCTTCCGTTATGGATGACAAGATCTATGGCCTTGCAGTGATCCTCTACATACAGCCAGTCTCTTACATTGATTCCCTCGCCGTATACCGGAAGAGGCTTGTCATTTAATGCATTGATTATCATTAGCGGAATGAGCTTTTCCGGGAAGTGATAAGGTCCGTAGTTGTTTGAGCATCTGCTTATCGTAACGGGAAGTCCGTATGTCCTGTGATAAGCAAGTACCAAAAGATCTGCGCCCGCCTTTGATGAACTGTAAGGTGAGCTCGTATGAATGGGAGTCTCTTCGGTAAAGAACAGATCCGGTCTGTCAAGCGGAAGATCTCCGTAAACCTCGTCTGTCGATACCTGATGATATCTCTTTATACCGTACTTTCTGCATGCATCCATGAGTATCTGAGTACCCATGATATTTGTTTCAAGAAATACTCCCGGATTTTCTATAGAACGGTCAACATGGCTCTCTGCAGCAAAGTTTACTACCATGTCGGGATGCTCTTCTTCAAACAGCTTTTCAACGGCTGCTCTGTCTGTGATGCTCTCCTTTACAAACCTGAAGTTGGGATTGTCCATTACAGGTTCAAGTGTCGAAAGATTTCCCGCATATGTAAGACAGTCGAGACACACTATCCTGTACTCGGGATATTTGTTCAACATATGAAATACAAAGTTGCTTCCAATAAAACCGGCTCCACCGGTAACTATTATCGTCATGATTCTGCTCCTTAAATTTTGATTCTCTGTATTATAACACATTCAGTAAGCTTATGGTACTACCAGTCACTGCCCCAGTCTGTAGATCCGCTGTCCCAGTCTGACCCGCTGTCCCAGTCATAATCGCTGTCATAGCTCGATCCGCCGTCAGAGCTGCTCCAGTCATGTGTGGATCTTAAATTCTCTTCATAGTAATCGCTGTCTTCAAAGTCATATGAACTGTCCCATTCTTCCCCGTTCATGTCAAATTCATAATCGGGACCGTTGTTGACTATCTCAACAGGCAGATAATCAGAGTTTATCTCATTATAATCGTTTGTATACGGATCATATTCATAGTAATCGTTGTCATACTGACAGTATACCGAGTTATTGTATCTGTAATAATGCGGTGTGCTTGCATTAACACCGAGTCCTACCAGAACCCAGAACAGTATAAAGGCATATGCCAAAAAGATCTTCTGATATTTCTTGTTCTTAAACCAGGGAGTGCATGCAGGTATCCATACCAGTATAAGTAATATTCCCAATGTCAAGGCTAAGAATATACCAAATCTTAAAGGTCCCATTGCGGAGATGCCCGCAAATCCCAAAAAGGCACCGCAGACACCAAGAAAGCCTTTAAATGATATTCCGCTTTTTGAGCCTGATCTTATACTTTTCGAGCCTGATGATACATTATGCGCCTTCTGGTTCAGGATCTCGCTCTTTAGCTTAAGATACAGCTCGTTTACGGCATATACCTCATCCTTTCCCCTGT
>JAGCXJ010000165.1 GCA_017961385.1 Lachnospiraceae bacterium | reverse complement strand
GTAACCTCTTATTCCAAATCTGTATTATATCAAATAATAATAGGAAGATAAAGGAATTTAAGTAAATCTTAACAATTGCCGTGCTCGTGATAAAACTTTTCATTGACATGATTATTAAATAAAAGTATCATAAAAAAGCCGAAGAGTGCACACTCTTTGAGACTAAGTATCATCCGTAAGATACTCTGAAAGGTGGTGGTTTTCATGACGAACAATTCAAGTCCCGATAGCTCGATACCCGGTCGAAGTAGTATGAAAATCACAATTAAAGGAGAATCGCTATGGATGAGATCATGGAATTAACAAAAGTACGCGATCTTTTGGAAAACAAGCAGTATACCACGCTTCGACAGACTCTTTCCGAGATGAACGAGGCGGATATAGCGGCAGTTTTTGAAGACCTTGAAGATGCGGAGCAGTTAAAGCTGTTTCGTATACTGCCCAAGGATATGGCTGCAGATGTTTTCTCTTATCTTGATGTAGACAATCAGCATTATATAATTTCATCATTGTCGGATAAGGATGCTGCCGGTATCATCGATAATCTGATGGCCGATGATGCAACCGACCTTATTGAAGAGATGCCTGCCAATGTGGTTAAGCGTCTGCTTGCTCTTGCCAGTCCTGAGACAAGAAGAGATATCAATCATCTTTTGAGATATCCTGAAGATTCGGCTGGAAGCATAATGACTGTCGAGTATGTAGACCTTAAGGAGAATCTGACTGTTGAACAGGCTATCAACAGGATAAGAAAGGTCGGACTTGACAGTGAGACGATAAATATCTGCTACGTTTTGGACAGCCGAAGAAAACTTGTCGGAACAGTTGCTTTAAGATATCTGCTTCTTATGGATCCGGATGAGCTTATCGGCGATATAATGCATGAGAATGTAATCGCCATCAATACCCTCATGGACCAGGAGGAAGTTGCAAGAACCTTCCAGAAATACGACTTTACAGCCATGCCGGTTGTTGATAACGAATCAAGACTGGTCGGTATCATAACAGTCGATGACGTAGTCGACATCATGGAAAAAGAGGCCACAGAGGATATCGAAAAGATGGCCGCTATCGTGCCTACCGATAAGCCTTATATGCGTACCGGTGTTTTTGAGACTTATAAGAAGCGTATACCCTGGCTGCTTCTTTTGATGATAAGTGCAACGTTTACCGGAAAGATCATTTCTTCATTTGAAGACGCACTCAGTGTTTATGTGATACTGCCTGCATTCATACCAATGCTCATGGATACCGGCGGTAATGCTGGAGGACAGGCGTCGGTTACGATAATCCGTGGACTTTCACTGGATGAGATTGAATTCGGAGATATGATAAGGGTAATCGGAAAAGAGATAAGAGTTGCTGCCTTGTGCGGACTGACTTTAGCTGTCTGTAACTTTGCCAAGCTCATGCTTTTTGACAAGGTAGGAATGAGCGTAGCTCTTGTTGTATGTTTTACTTTAGTATGTGTAGTGCTTATTGCAAAGGTAGTGGGATGCACGCTGCCTATGTTTGCAAAGAAGCTTGGGTTTGACCCGGCAGTTATGGCATCACCTTTTATAACGACTATCGTGGATGCGATATCACTGTTAATCTATTTCCAGATAGCAACAAATCTTCTTGGATTGTAAATTTATGGAAAAGACTCTTGTCACCGGGCTGGTTGCTCACGTTGATTCGGGAAAGACAACTCTTGCTGAGGGTATACTTTATACCTGCGGCAAAAAAAGAGAACTTGGCAGAGTGGATCACAAGGATACACTTCTTGATAATACCGATATTGAAAGAGAAAGAGGTATCACCGTTTTTGCCAAGCAGGCCAGAGTGACACATAATGAGGTTAACATAACACTTCTTGATACACCCGGACATGTTGATTTTTCCGCTGAGATGGAAAGAACGCTGCAGGTTATTGACACGGCTGTGCTTCTTGTGAGCGGCGATGATCCCATATCCGGCCATACATTCACTTTATGGAAGCTGCTTGAAAGCTACTCTATACCGACAATAATCTTTGTCAACAAGATAGATATGGCGGGCTTTGACAGACAGTCTTTTTATTCAAGGATAAAAAACTTACTGTCAGACAATATCGTCGATTTTGATTCTTATAGTCAGGATAATAAAGAAGAAAAATTTTATGATGAACTCTCTATGTGTGATGAGATCATGATGGAAGAGTATCTTGAGTGCGGGAGCATCTCTGTTGAAAATATGCGCAGTGCATATAATAACAGGAGGTTGTTTCCGCTTATCTTTGGTTCGGCCCTACTGCTCGATGGCGTGGACAGGCTTTTAAACTGCCTTACAGGTCTTTATACATTTAAAGAGTATAAAGAGGACTTTTCTGCAAGAGTATACAAGATATCAAGAGATGCATCGGGGAGAAGACTGACGCATATCAAACTTACCGGCGGAAAACTTAAGGTAAGAGATAAGATCGGTGATGAAAAGGTCGATCAGATAAGAATATATAACGGTGCTCAGTTTGATACCGTTGATGAGATGAACACACCTGATGTATGTGTTCTTACAGGACTGGAAAAATGCTTTGTCGGAGACAGACTCGGAAAGGAAAGCGGCTATGTGAGACCTCTTATGTTGCCCATCCTTTCATATCGCGTAACACCGGATGAAAGAGAAGACAAGGCTGTATGTTTTAAGAACCTTCTCCTGTTATCTGAAGAACTACCGGAATTAAACGTTACCTGGCAGGAGGCAAGTTCAGAGATACATATAAGCGTCATGGGCGATGTGCAGAATGAGATATTGAAGCGCATGTATCATGACAGATTTGACAGATATATATCAATAGATGATGCAAGTATTGTATATAAGGAGACCATTTCGCATGCTGTTCATGGTATAGGCCATTACGAGCCGCTTAGGCATTATTCCGAGGTCCATCTTCTTATCTCTCCGTTACCTCAGGGAAGCGGTATAGAATATGACACCTGTGTATCACCGGATGAGCTTGATACAAACTGGGTAAGACTGATCCTTTCTCATCTTAAGGAAAAGAAGCACAGAGGAGTACTTACGGGATCCGAGCTTACGGATGTGAGATATACTGTCATCGGAGGCAGAGCACATGCAAAGCATACAGAAGGCGGAGATTTCAGACAATCCACTTACAGAGCAGTCAGACAGGGGCTGATGAGTGCTGAGAGCATACTGCTTGAGCCTTATATAGATTTCACACTGAGAGTTCCTACAGATCAGGTAGGAAGGGCGATGACTGATATAAAGAAATACGAAGGCAGTTTTGAACCTCCCCAGAATGACCTGGAAGACAGTATAATAAGAGGCAGTGCTCCAGCAGCTACGATGTTCAATTATTCAAGAGAACTCAGTACCTACAGCAGAGGAAGGGGAAGCTTCAGTTTCGAGATAAGCGGATACAGACCATGCCATAACATGGCTGAAGTGACAGAAGCGATCGCTTATGATCCGGAAGCAGACACGGAAAATCCTTCATCTTCGGTATTCTGTTCGCACGGAGCCGGATATGTCGTACCGTGGTATGAGGTTAATAAGAATGCGCATGTTGACTGCTCGGATAAGGTTGCTGCTCTTACCGGAAATGCAAAGGATGAGTACGAGGATGTAACTGCTTTAAAACCTATAGAAAACAGGCCTGCATACAGGCAAGGAGAGATGAGCATATCTCTCGAGGAGATAGAGAGAATCTATAAGGATACCTATCATAAAAGCAGTGAAGAACTGACTCCTTACAGATATATCGGATATGAGAGCAAAAAGAAGCCTGTCATAAAAAACGAAAAGGAATATGTATACAAGCCAAAGCAAAAGAAGGAGAGATATCTTTTAGTTGACGGCTACAATATCATATTTGCAAGCGAGAAGCTTTCTGCGATAGCGGACAATAACCTTGACGGAGCAAGGGATGCGCTCATTGATATATGCATAAACTATCAGGGGAGCATGGGCATGACGCTCATACTTGTATTTGATGCATATAAGGTAAAAGGCAATCCCGGTTCGGTACAGAAAGTCAACAATATTTATGTGGTATACACAAAGGAAGCTGAAACTGCGGACCAATACATAGAAAAAACAGTACATGTAATGGCGAACAGTAAAAATTGTGATATAATGGTGGCTACAAGTGACCGTTTGGAGCAGATGATCATTTACGGAGACGGAGCTGTAAGGATATCAGCGCTAGAATTTATGAAAATGGTTGAAGAGGAGAGCGCTAGACTTCGAAGAGACGGGCTTGTACATTAAAAGAAAGAGGAACAGCAATGAGTGATGATAATAAAAATGTAAAAGGGCTCAGTGAGGAGATGGCGATAAGTGTTGTCAAGGAATTTGTAGGCAACAACATGTACGTACTTCTTTCCACTGTCAAGGCAAATATGATAAAGGGCTTCAGCTTTCCGTATGTCGGAGAACTCGAAGGTGTAGGAAAGGCCCTATATTTCTTTTCTACATATGAATATGCAAAGGAATTTGTCGAGGAAAACGATTTTGAGATACTTGACGGTATATATCCTCTGGCAAAGCTTGAACCCGGTGAAAAGATGAACAGCTTCGAGACGATATGTGCTATAGCTGCTCATCTTGGAATAATGTATATCGATTTTAACCCAGGACATCCCAATATTGCACTAGGAACCACAATACCCTGGCTTCAGAAGATATTTAATTATGATCTTTCTAAGATCACTCTCATTGTGAGCAACAAGGTAAAAGAGGAGATGGAAAAGAAAGAGGACAGCAAGATCCCGATCGATTTCAATCCCATGCCGATATTCAAGTTCAAGGATCCGTACTTTATTGACAAGGAGAGAAAAGACGAACTTGATGTCATCCCTCTTAAGGAATATGAGGATGTAAAACTGTATTTTGACGCAATAAAGGATCTTTCAATTTCAGAGCTTTGCTACCTTTCAGAGGTGATAAAGAAGACATACCTGCCAAGAGCAAGCGCAGAAGGAAACAAGGAGCGTATGGATATACTCATGGCCATGTATTCGGTACTGGACGGTATTGTGATCCAGAAACTTAACATGATCAAGACGTATACACTCCTTGATAATGATGAGATGTTCATAAATCATAACCAGGCTGCATATCTGATATATACAGACAGATTCCAGTACATGGGTGAATACAGATACAAGGAGATCTCACTGGACGGATTTTTGCGTCAGATGGAGGTTAACGACGTAAGCTATGCGATAATCACGAGCGGCCCCGGACATATGCATCTGACAAGTGCAGCTGCTATCAGACAGACGCTCGACAAACTGACTAAGAGACAATATTAACCAATATAAAAGGAGACCTATTTATGGAATTAAGAGATCTTGCAACAGAGCTTTCTTCAAATGCATATCCCGGAAGGGGTATCGTGATCGGAAAGAGTTCGGACTCAAAATATGCGGTCAGCGCATATTTCATCATGGGCAGAAGCGTTAACAGCAGAAACCGTGTCTTTGTAGAGGACGGAGAGGGGATCCGTACACAGGCTTTTGATCCGAGCAAACTCAGTGATCCGTCGCTCATCATTTATGCACCGGTACGTGTTCTTGGCAACAAGACTATCGTTACAAACGGTGATCAGACAGATACAATTTATGAGGGCATGGACAAGCAGCTTACATTCGAACAGTCTTTAAGG
>JAGCXJ010000164.1 GCA_017961385.1 Lachnospiraceae bacterium | reverse complement strand
GCAAAGGAGAGGAATATCCCCATAAGAGTCGGCGTAAACAGCGGCTCGCTTGAAAAGGAGATTGTAAGCAGATACGGCGGAGTGACCGCTCAGGGAATAGTAGAGAGTGCGCTGGACAAGGTGCGCATGATAGAGGAATGCGACTATGACAACATCGTTATAAGCATTAAATCATCGGATGTGATGATGTGCGTTGAGGCGCATAAGCTGATATCTCCAAAGACTTTCTATCCTCTTCATGTCGGTATAACCGAGGCAGGCACTGTCACGAGCGGAAATATAAAGTCAGCCATAGGACTTGGCCTGATACTAAACGAAGGGATCGGAGATACCATAAGAGTATCCCTTACGGGAGATCCTGTTGAAGAGATAAAGAGCGCAAAGCTCATTTTAAGAACGCTGGGACTCAGAAAAGGCGGAATAGAAGTAGTCAGCTGTCCTACATGCGGAAGGACAAAGATCGATATGATAAGTCTTGCAAACAAAGTTGAGACCATGGTGAGCGGTATCGATCTTGATATAAAGGTGGCTGTCATGGGATGCGCGGTAAACGGCCCCGGGGAAGCCAAGGAGGCAGACATAGGAATAGCCGGCGGAAACGGCGAGGGACTCCTGATAAAGAAGGGACAGATCGTCAAGAAGGTACCGGAAGAAGCGCTCCTTGATACATTAAGGGAAGAATTACTTAACTGGAAAGATTGATAAATGGAAACAAAGCAGTTTTTTGAAGTATTTAATACACTGTCGGTAGATGAGGGACTGCATCTTTTGTTTGCGGAAGTAGATGTAAAGAAGGTGACGGTCAACAGAAACAAGACGATCCTAAGGATATACATACTCTCAGACCATCTCATAGAGAAAAAGGATGTCCTTAAGATGGAGAGGCTCATTGAAAAGCAGCTGATGAAGGACAAGGCCTGCGAAGTACGTATCATCGAGGAGTTTGAACTGTCGGACAGCTATAATGCAAAGACACTCATAGATACCTACAATGACAGCATCCTTCTTGAGCTCAAGGAATCCTATCCTGTCTTATATCCTCTGTACAAGAAGGCAAAGATAGAGTTTAGTGATGATGAGAGCATAAAGATCACACTTGCGGATTCTACGCTTGCAAGGGACTCAGAGAAGGAACTTGCTGCAATATTAGAGCGTATATTTGATGAACGCTGCGGCATCTTTGTTAAATTTACATTTAATTACGAAGAAGAAAACCTGAGCGAGAGAGCAAGGGAAAAGGACATAATGCTCGAGCGCGAAGTGGCAATGATCGCCTACAGGGCCGGATATGAGACCGATTTTACCGCAAAGATAGATGAAGTCGTAAACGAGATAGACAATAACCTTTCACAGAACCTGGACGAACCTATCGTGCAGGCTAAGCCTGATGAGAAAAAGGAAAACAGGGATAAGAAGGATGAAAAGGCTGCGGGCGAAAAGGACTATCGCAAGCCTTTAAAGAGATCCGACAATCCAGATGTCTTATACGGAAGGGATTTTGAAGGCGAGCATATATCGCTTAACGAAGTGATCGGAGACAATGACGAAGTCATAATCCGCGGCCAGATAATGACTGTCGAAGAAAAGCCCATCAGGAATGAAAAGACCATATATATGTTTGATGTCACTGACTTTACGGATTCCATATCCGTAAAGATATTTGTGAGAAACGATCAGCTCGACGAGGTCAGATCCTCTATAAAGAAGGGTTCATTTGTAAAGATCAAGGGAATGGCCAGCTTTGATACGTTCACCAGAGAAGTGAACATGGGCAACGTGAGCGGCATCATGTCCATAAAGGACTTCAGAAACAAGCGGATGGACTACAGCGTAAGAAAGAGAGTCGAGCTTCACTGCCATACAAAGATGAGCGACATGGACGGTGTCAGCGAAGCCTCAGACATTGTTAAGACAGCATACGCGTGGGGGCATCCCGCCATTGCCATAACCGACCACGGAGTCGTACAGGCATTCCCCGCAGCCAACCATACATGGGAGGATCTGTGGAAAAAAGAGTCTGACAAAAGAAAAGAGGCCGGAGATGAGCATCCCGACTGCAATGATTTCTTCAAGGTGATCTACGGAGTCGAGGCATATATAATAGACGATCTGGCAAAGGTTGTGACTAATTCAAAGTCTCAGCCACTTGACAGCTCTTTTGTTGTATTCGATATCGAGACTACCGGCTTTTCACCGGTAAGGAACAACATAACCGAGATCGGTGCCGTAAAGGTTAAGAACGGCCAGATAATAGACAGATTCTCGACATTTGTTAATCCCAGGGAGCCCATTCCCTATAACATAGTAAAACTTACCAATATAACTGACGACATGGTAAAGGATGCGCCTGTGATAGAGGAGGTACTCCCTAAGTTTAGAGAATTTGTGGGTGATTCCATACTTGTTGCCCACAATGCGAGATTCGATACATCATTCATATTTGAATTCGCATCACGTCAAAACATCGTATTTGACGATACGTTTGTCGATACGGTAGAGCTTGCAAGAGACCTTCTTCCGCATCTTCCAAAATACAAGCTCGATGTTGTCTGCAATGACCTGGGCGTTTCACTAGAGGGTCATCACAGGGCCGTAAACGATGCCGAGGCTACTGCCGAATGCTTTATAAAGCTCATGGATATGGCCAGATCAAAGGGTGCAAATAAGCTTGATGATCTTAACAACCTTGAGAGCGATGACGATGACGAGGCTGCACTTGTAAGGAGAGTAAAAAAGACTCATTCCTACCATGCCATAATACTGGCAAAGAACAATACGGGAAGGGTAAACCTCTATACCCTTGTATCAAAGTCACACCTTAAGTTTGTATTCAGAGGAAAGCCTATAATACCAAAGAGCCTTATCAATGAATACAGGGAAGGACTGATCTTAGGAAGCGCCTGCGAAGCGGGAGAGCTGTATCAGGCGATCCTTGATGACAGACCGGAATCCGAGATCGCTGATATCGTAGGCTTTTATGACTATCTCGAGATCCAGCCCATCGGAAACGACATGTTCATGATCGCATCGGAAAAGATAGAAGCAGTAAATTCCGTTGAGGATCTTCAGAATATAAACAGAAAGATCGTCGAACTTGGAGAGAGGTTCAACAAGCCTGTTGTTGCAACATGCGATGTTCACTTCCTAAATCCCGAGGATGAGATCTACAGAAGGATAATAATGGCAGGACAGGGATTTGACGATGCCGACGATCAGGCGCCTCTGTATCTGAGGACCACCGAAGAGATGTTGGAGGAGTTTGCCTACCTTGGAAGCGACAAGGCCGAAGAGGTCGTTATAACAAACACGGTCAAGATAGCCGACATGTGCGAGACCATGAGCCCGGTTCGCCCCGACAAATGTCCTCCAGTCATTGAAAACAGCGACAAGACATTAAGAGACATATGTTATTCAAAAGCTCACGAGATGTACGGAGACCCGCTTCCGGAGATAGTAGAGAACAGGCTCGAAAAGGAGCTTAACTCGATAATAAGCAACGGATATTCCGTTATGTACATTATTGCCCAGAAGCTCGTATGGAAATCAAACGAGGACGGATACCTGGTAGGATCGAGAGGTTCAGTAGGATCCTCATTTGTTGCAACGATGTCGGGGATCACGGAAGTAAATCCCCTGAGTCCCCACTATTACTGCAAAAAATGCCATTTCACCGACTTTGATTCTCCGGAGGTAAAAGCCTTTGCGGGAAGAGCGGGAGTGGACATGCCTGACAGGGACTGCCCTGTATGCGGTGAAAAGCTTGTCAAGGACGGATTTGACATACCCTTTGAGACCTTCCTTGGATTCAAGGGAGACAAGGAACCTGATATCGACCTTAACTTCTCTGGAGAATATCAGTCAAACGCTCACAGATATACCGAGG
>JAGCXJ010000163.1 GCA_017961385.1 Lachnospiraceae bacterium | reverse complement strand
TAGTACCTCACTGTAAATTTAACCTTATCTATAATACCACAAAATATTGAATAATGCTATTGAAAAAGCACTATATATGTAGTTTTTGCAATAAAAAAACATCCTTCATACGAAGGATGTTTTGATGCTTTTTTATCATATTTTTAGTTTTTTGTTACATGCAATAGCTATAGATCCGGGACCTATATGACATGCAATGCTAAGAGGGAGCGGATCATAGTATTCAACTTTAAATCCCGGGAACTCAGCTTCAATCTCTTTAAGATATTCATTTACATCACAGCCGTCTGTATATGCAACAAATATATCTACATTATCGGGATCCAGACCTCCAAAGCGCTTATTAGCGTCTTCTCTTATTGCGTTAAACATAATTGATTTGCCGGATGATATGGTCCTTGCTTTTGCAAACGCATCAAGTTTTTCACCCTGGATCTGAAGCACCGGCTTGATCTTTAGAAGTTCGCCGAATGCTGCGGCAGCCGGAGTTATTCGTCCGCCTTTCTTTAGATATTTTAAAGTGTCGAGCATTATATAGATTGAGGAATTGAATTTGTCCTCAATAAGGATATCTCTTATCTGAGCTCCTTCCATGCCTTTTGCTGCAAGGTTAAGTGCATCATAGACGGATTGACGTAAAGTTACGCTTATTCTCTGGTTGTCGACAACAAATACTCTGTTATCATAGTCCTGAGCTAGCATAAATGCCGTCTGACATGATCCTGACAGACCGGAACTCATGGGAATATATATAACTTCATCATAAGTTTTTAAGGCTTTATCCCAGGCATCCATAACACTGTCGGGACTCGGTTGCGAGGTGGTTACTTCTCCGCCCTTTTTTAAGAGTTCGTAGAACTCTTTCTGAGACAGATTAATACCTTCATAATAGTCTACATTATCTATTGTAAATGGCATAGGTATGACAACTACTCCCAATTGAGCAGCTTCTTCTTGCGATATACCTGAATTGCTGTCTGTCATTACTGCTATTTTTTTCATTGTCTGTTCCGATCCATATACTAGAATTATGAAAACATCAAGTTATATTTTACTTTTATATAGTTCTAAAGTCAACTGAATTAATAATGGTATCGTTTAGTCCATTAATGATTTTATTAAGATGCTCAGGGTTATTTTCTCTTAAAAGCTGTTCAGCACAGGCGGAGGCTTTTTTCAGTATCTCACTGTCATTGTATATATCTCCTATGATGAATCCGAAGTCACCGCTCTGCCTTATCCCGAACAGGTCACCGGGACCTCTCATCCTAAGATCTTCATCGGCTATAGCAAAACCGTCATTGGTCTTATTGAGTATCTCGAGACGCTTCATTGTCTTTTCGTCATCTTTAGTAGATATGAATATACAGTAACTCTGATCTTTCCCTCGTCCAACACGTCCGCGAAGCTGATGGAGCTGGGCAAGTCCGAATCTCTCGCTATTTTCTATGAGCATTACTGTGGCATTGGGTACATCAATGCCAACTTCGATTACGGTTGTGGATACAAGAACGTCTATCTGTCTGTCCTTGAATCGTGTCATGATCTCATCTTTTTGCTGCTGAGACATCTTACCGTGAAGATAAGCGATATTTATATCATCTGACAGTTCTGACGCAAGTAAAGCACTGTAATCTACTACATTTTCAAGCGATTCATTTGCACCTTCTTCTATTTGCGGACATATAACATATGCCTGATGTCCGGCTCTTACTTCCTTTTCTATGAATTCGTAGGATTTTTTTCGGAAACGTTTTCCTACAAGTGCGTTCTTTATCGGAATTCGATTGCCCGGAAGTTCATCTATTACAGAAATTGATATATCTCCGTAAAGAATCATAGCTAAAGTCCTGGGGATCGGAGTTGCACTCATGACTAAAAGATGAACTGCATCGCCTTTGTTAACGATCGATTCACGCTGATTGACACCGAATCTGTGCTGTTCGTCTGTAACAACCAGGGTAAGATCTTTATATATCACTTTACTTTGAAATACAGCATGGGTACCGATTACTATGTTTGCCTTGCCTGATTCTATCTCAGAATAGATATCTTTCTTGTCTTTAGTGCTCATGCTGCCTATTAGCAAAACAGGATTGATAGAAAGATTGTATTTTTTTATAAGATCTGTAAGTTTCTCAAAATGCTGACTGGCCAGTACTTCAGTAGGGGCCATAAGAACACCCTGATGAGAATTTGCAGCATTCATAATAAGGGCAAGAAAAGCGATTATAGTCTTGCCGCTTCCGACATCACCCTGAACGAGTCTGTTCATGCAGATTTTGCTTGTCATGTCATCTCTTATATCATTCCAGGTTTTTATCTGTGCATTTGTAAGCCTGTAAGGCAGCTGTTCTATAAGTCTTAAAGTATCTGCAGTCTCTATCATGCTTTTGGTAAATGGGATGTTTTTTGTCAGATTGACGTCAGTCTTCATCTGCAGGATAAAACTGAAGAATTCATGGAAAACAATACGCTGTCTGGCTTTTATAAAGGAATCCATATTTAATGGAAAGTGCATGCTTTTAACAGCATCTTCAAAGCTGATATTTGAATCATCAAATTCATTAAGATTATCATCAGGTACTCTTACATTATCAAGAGCCTGACGCACAGCTTTGCTTACAGCATTGTTTGAAAGGCCTTTGGTAAGAGGATAAAGCGGCTGCAGAGTTCCAATAAGGCTTTCGTACTGGTCTGTTGTAAAGATTTTTGGCTGGGTCATATTGAATGAACCCTGCCTAGAAACTTCTATTACACCACGTATCACATATTCTTTATCAGGATCGATCTGCTTTTTCAGATAGGGCATATTAAATATGGTCAGTCGTACTGTTTTGCTATCTGAGATGAACGTAATATGACTAAAAGTCAGATGCCCTTTTTTTACCGAAGAATATGAACCTGATTTAAAAAAGCCCTGACAGGAAATGACTCTACCATCCAGATCGGGGGATAATGAAATGGGACTGTCATAAACTGTAAAATCTCTGGGTATGTTGAATATAAGATCTTTGACAGTTTCAATATTGAGTTTTTTGAAAAGAGCGGCACTCTTATCTCCGACTCCCTTTATCTGAGTGATGTCGCTGGTAAGATTCATATTCCCAACCTTTACAAAAACGGAGAGAATGCAACGCATCCTCTCCGAACATTAGTGATATCTTTTACTCGGCAGATACAATGTAATAGTATATAGGCTGTCCGCCATACTGTAATTCTATCTCGAGATCCTTATGCTTTTTCTGAATCTTCTTTAAAAGTGAATTAGCTTTACTCTCTTCGATATCCTCTCCATAGTAAATACTAATGAGCTCAGTCGAATCATCAACCATTCCATCGATCATATCAAGTACGACATTATCAAGTTTTGTACCTACGGCTAAGATCTTTCCATCACCGATGCCCATGTAATCACCGGATTTTATTTCTTTATCATCGATCTTGGTATCTCTTACAGCATATGTTACTTCGCCGGATTTGATCGATTCTATAGCCTCACTCATAAATCTGTTGTTGTCATCAGCAGAATTACCCGGAACGTAACCTATCAGAGCAGCGATACCCTGAGGGATTGTTTTTGTCGGTATTACAATGACATTCTTATCTGTAGTAAGATCCTTAGCCTGATTAGCGGCAAGGATAATATTCTTGTTGTTTGGAAGAACGAATACATTATCGGCGTCAATCTTCTCAATCGCATTTAGAATATCTTCTGTTGAAGGATTCATGGTCTGACCGCCACTAATAACAAGGTCAACACCAAGGCTCTTGAAGATCTCATCCATGCCGTCACCGACTGAGATGGCAATAAATGCGTCATCCTTGTGCTCCATGGCAGGTTCTTCACTCTTGTTTTCTGCTGGCTTATATACAGCGCTTATCTCAACATCTTCTCTTACTTCAAGCTCGCCTTTTTCATTATGCTTAACAAGATTCTCTCTGTGTTCGAGTCTCATGTTATCGATCTTCATGTTTGATAAAGAACCATACATCAAAGCTTTCTGTATAGCCATACCGGGATCATTTGTATGTACATGTACTTTAACGATCTCATCATCAGCAACACATACAATAGAATCTCCGATAGATTCGAGATATGCCTTGAAATCCATCTCCTGCTTGATATTGAATGATTTCTCGAGCATTATTATGAATTCGGTGCAATAACCGAATTTAATATCTTCTGAATCGATACTTTCCTTATATGAATCAACTTTGCTGACACCGGGTGTAACGGTGCTTTCCATTACTGTGATATCAACTTCTTTGCCACAGAATAGATCATATGCACCCTGAAGGACTACCATTAGTCCTTGACCGCCGGAGTCAACAACACCTGCCTGCTTTAAAACAGGTAGCATATCGGGAGTCTTTTCAAGAACTTCGTTTCCGTAAGCGATTATATCGCCTAAGTATTTTTCCAGATCAGTCTCGCCTGCATCAGCCAGTTCACGAGCTTTTGTGCTGACACCTTTGGCAACTGTAAGGATAGTTCCTTCCTTTGGCTTCATAACAGCTTTGTAAGCTGTCTCAACTGCTTTTTCACAGGCTGTTGCAATTATCGGGATATCGAGAACTTCGACATCACTTACTACCTTTGTAAACCCTCTTAAAAGCTGAGACAGAATAACACCTGAATTGCCTCTTGCTCCTCTCAGAGAACCGCCTGAAATACTCTTACATAATGATGTCATGTCATCGCTTGTAAGCTTGGCAACCTCTTTGGCAGCTGACATGATGGTCATTGTCATGTTTGTTCCGGTATCACCGTCAGGTACCGGGAAAACATTTAATTCATTTATCCATTCCTTTTTAGAATCAAGATTCTTTGCACCGGCTAAGAACATCTTAGACAGCATTATGGAATCTATAGTTGCATTGGACACTTTTGTCTCCTCCTTAGTCAATTACACGTACACCTTCGACAAAGATATTGATCTTTTCGACTTCAATGCCTGTAAATTCTTCTACTTTATATTTAACACTATCTATCAGATTGTTTGAAAGAGCTCTGATATTTACTCCGTACGCTATGATAACATGGAATTCCAATGTGAGCTTATCTTTTTTTAATCCTACAGATATTCCTCTTGTAAAGTTCTCTTTTTTCAGAAGCTTTACTATACCATCTTTTACATTAAAACCGGCCATGCCGACTATGCCGAAGCATTCCATGGCAACGGTTCCCGCATATTGAGCGATCACATCTTTATCTATGGAAATATTACCCATATGTGTATTCATTGAAGAATTCTTCATGCAATACCTCCTTAATCGATCCGATTTATACCGTATAACATTATACTTTATTTGTATTAAAAAGAAAACTATTAATATTTTTTACAATTTATCACAAAAAATCAAAAAATCTCTTGATTTTAGTCTTCTCCTCTGATAATATACTAATGTTGTATTTAAGAGAATAAAAGCTTGGAGGTGAAAAACCATGGCAAAATGTGATATCTGCGGCAAAGGCGTTCACTTTGGAAACGCTGTAAGCCATTCTCATAGAAGATCCAACAGAATCTGGAATTCTAATGTAAGAAGCGTTATGTGCAAGGTAAACGGTGCAGCAAAGAGAATGCATGTTTGCACAAGATGCTTAAGATCAGGTGCTGTTGAGAAGGCTTAATGATTCATTAAAAAAGAACCTCGATTGAGGTTCTTTTTTTGTTAGAATTTTTCTCTTAGTTTCTCATACTCTTCTTTTATTAGCAGAGCCATGTTGTTATCTCCGTCCAGGTTATCCGGATGAAATATCCTGATCAGTTCCTTATATCTTTTTCTTAATGCTAAATATGAATTAACACCGGAAAACAGTCCGGAAGAAACTATAGTATCACCATTTATTTCATTCTTTAGACTCTTATATGTCTTTTCGTAGGCATCTTTTTCCCTTTGAAAAGCTTTTCTGTCCATCTCAAGTGAAGCAAAACCGTTCTGCAGAATGGCAAGTTTTTTGTCAAAGAAAGCCTGTTCATCTTTAAGACGTTTCCTTTCACTGAGAACTTTTGAATTCAACTGCTTCATCTCCTCACGAAATGACAGCCTTTCTTCCATGAACTTTTCGTAGAATTCTTCCTGAGCGCGACGCTCATTTATTAGGGCTATACGCTCTTCAAACAAGAAATGGCGTAAAGCCTTTAACTCTTCTTCATCCATGGTATTTAAATTCTTGTCATTTAGTGATTCGGGCGAAGCTTCCATTAAGACACCTTAGTCTTCCTTTTCTTCTCCAAAAGCTATTTCTTTAGCTTCATCATCAGCTAACATCTCTTTTTCAGCTTTTTTGCTGCTGAATTTATCTACCAGATCAGGAATCATATCGAGGATCTTGGTCACTGTATCCTGATTCTTAACGTTAACTAGTTTTGTATGTCCATCTTTGATAACGATTACGGCACTGGGAGTCATCTTACCTGTAAGACCGCCGCCTGCACCATCCTTTTTTTCTGCGGCCGAACCACCCGCACCTACTCCGAAAGTAACATCAACAAGAGGAAGGATTATGGTATCTCCAAACTGCTTGGGTTCACCGACCACTGTTTTTGTTGAAAGAATAGAGTCCACTCCTTTTAATAATGATTCCATTACTGAACTAAATCCGTTGTTCATGCTTTTTCCTTTCTGCTTTTAGTGTTTTTGGCTTTTTTATTCTTGTTCATGAAAAGCTTTATCAGTCTATGACAGTTCCTGTCAAAGTAGATTCTTATTAAGTGATAAAGAACCGTCACAAATCTGATACGTCCCTTCAGATTGAATTCTATATCTATGATTTCACTGTCAAATACAGGATAGAATACAACGACATCACCTATGTAGTCGTATAAGGCCTTATAGATTCCGAGTATCTTGCCTGTCGTACCTGCATTCTCGAGACCCATGCGTGCATATATCTTTCCTTTATAAGGGAGGATTGCTCTTAATGCTTTTCCTATCCTGTCCTTACATACGATCAAGGCTTCCTTGGTAGTATCTTTAGAAAGAATATCCAAATAGTAATCCAGCTGTTCTTTTTTTGATGATATCTTTTCGAAAAAACCCTGTTTTTCAACATTGTCATCGTTTGTTTCATCATCGACTTTGGAATTATTTTCAGATCCTTCGTCACTAGGCTTATCAGCTGATGTATTCTGGTCTATATTTTCCGACTTTTTCTTTTTGCTCTTTAGTTTTTTTAGATCGATCTTTATTCCGAAAAGGCGTATATAATAATCGAGTTTTTCGTTATATGAGACGATCAGGCAAAACAGATATAAAAGATAACTGACACGCAAATGCAGTTTGGGCTTTTTTTCTTTGTAAGAACCCTTGGCACTATATCTTACCGGAACAAATAAGATAATAAGCAGCAATAAAAGAATCAAGCCGATCACGGAAAGAAGTATTATTCCGATTATCTTTAGTATAGTCAAAAAAATTGCGAGCATATTACTTCCTTAAATAAAATTCTTTTCGAGAAAGCTCTTCATATCGGCAGTGCCCGTTTCTTTTATCGTTTCGTCGAGTATGCTGAGTATCAACTGAGTTGCTTCATCATACGAAGAAGCAAGACCAACTACCTTTATATCGAATTTACGGTACAATTTCTGCTTGAACATTGAATTATGAATTATATCAAGCTGATCATGCCCGTTATTGGAAAGCGAGATCAGATAGAGATCAAAACGTCCACGTCCCTGACAGATATTTCGCTTGATCCTGTTTATCTTCTTCTCATCTATTTTTTCACCTGTATACAGTCTTTCGGAATATGTAACCATACACTAATTCTCTAGTAATACTTCTTGCTGCCCCACAGTCCGCTCTTTTTAAGATCCTGATATTCACAGTAGGCTTTATCTAGTATTTCTTTTTCGTTGGCAAACTTGAGCAGATGATATGCCTCGTGATACTTATAATATCCGCTATCGCAGAAGAATTCCTCTTTCTGGGGTTTGCTGTAATAGCTTTCACCCATCATCAGATACCAGTGAACAGTCTTATGAACCTCGTCTCCTGGTATATTGAAATCATAATTGCTTTTTCCGATGTATTTTATGATATTTGCTTTTGCACCGCTTTCTTCTAAAACTTCACGAAGAGCGGTATCTTCAAATTCTTCGCCTTCTTCTACAGTTCCTTTGGGTAATACCCATCCCTCGTATTTGTTGTTGATATTCTTATAGAGAAGCAGAATCTTTCCGCGAAAGATGACTACTCCTCCACAACTGGTTGCTTCAACCATACCTATTCCTTCATTCCAAAACTAACAATATGACAAACTACATTATAAAGCAAATATCAATATTCGTCAAAATAACAGTCAAAGATGCGTTTTGCGATCGGAACGGCATAATCACCGCCGGTACCGATGGATTCAATGATTATCGTTACACTGACCTGAGGGTCATCAACAGGTGCAAATCCAGTAAACCATGCATGTGAATCAAGCTTTAAACTGTCAAACTCGGCCGATCCTGTCTTGCCGGCTACGGTATATGTAGCTCCCGCCATACCTGCTTTGGCAGTACCTTCGCGTACAACTGATTCCATCAGATTCTTCATTGATGCAGCTTCGCTTTGCGTCATGATCTGTTTATATTCCTTTGATTCCCAGCTCTTTAGCTCATTGCCGTTGCATGAAATGACCTTGTCAAGAACTCTGGGTTCCATTACCACGCCTTCATTGGCAATCCCGTTCGTGATCATGTTTAGCAGCAATGGAGTGATCTGCGCCTTACCCTGTCCTATCGAGATCTGAGCCATATCGTAATCGGGAGTTGAGCTGTTTACGGTCATGTTGCTGACTGTGTAATTATACCCGGTAGGCAGATTTGAATTAAACATCAGATCATCCAGTGTCTGACCAAATCTGTCACGATCAAGGCTCATACCGATATTAGCAAATGATGAGTTGCAAGAATGAGCAAAGCTTGTCAGAAAATTCTGACTTCCATGCACGGCACCGTGGAAACAGTTGATCTTGATACCGTCTCCTTTGTACGAACCGCTGCAGTTATATCTGTAGTTCATATATGTATCAGGATTTTCCTTAATATATTCCAACGCGGTAATTATCTTGAAGGTTGATCCCGGAGGGTATATTCCCTGCGTAACTCTGTTTATAAGAGTACCTGACTCCTTGTCGTTCATGAATTTGTCCCAATCTGAAGCAATCGTGTTGGGATTAAAATCAGGCTTGCTTACCATTGCGAGTATTTCGCCCGTCTTAATATCAGAAACTATTATGGCTCCTTTATATATACCCATTGATCGATATGCGACTTCCTGCAGATCATGATCAAATGTTGTATATACATCATTGCCCTTGTTTTTATCGCCGGATATGTCGTTTTCGACTTTTTGAGCTATAGTAGCGTCGGTATTGATGAGATAATAATTTGTCATATTTTCAACACCGGTACGTCCTTTGGTTGAAAAGCCGATCGCATGAGCAAACAGATTCTCATAAGGATAGAATCTGTATTCCTTTCCTGCGTCGTTTTTTAAGGTCTGAGCAAGTATGTCACCGTTTCTGTCATATATTGTTCCGCGTGTGTTTTCCTTCTGAAGAAGAACCTGACGTGAATTGTAACTGTTGTTTATTAGCTCCTGCTCGTTTGTGGCTACATAATGGCACAGATAAACGCTCATCATAAAGAATATGACTGAGAATGTAGAGAATACTATCCTTGTTTCCAAAGGACGAACACCACTCTTTCGTCTTCTGTTTTTGGTCCCTTTTTTCTTTTCCAGTTCTTCCTTTTCAAGTTCATTTTGAAGATCGATATATTCCATATATGCGTATATATCATCTTCTTCGTCATCTTCCAGATTATCGAACCATTCATCGTAGTCATCACTTCTCTTCTTGTTTATTGCACCAAAAAGAATAAAATACATAAGAATACTGGTAAGAACCGAGCTTCCGCCATAGCTTACCAAAGGAAGGGTGACACCTGTAAGCGGGATAAACTTAATACCGCCTCCTACTGTTAAGAAGCATTGAACTATCATAATGGTTCCCAGTCCGATGCAGACCATACGGTAGAATCTGTCGCTTTCCTTTAATGAGTTTCTTAGAATGATACCGAATGAAAGCAGACAGACAAGAAGCATTCCGATAGAGAATATGATGCCCATTTCTTCACTTATAGCTGAAAAGATAAAATCAGATTCAACAGTGGGGATATCCCCGGGTGCTCCTTTTAAAAGGCCGGTACCGAAGAAATTACCGCAGCTTATCGCAAACAGAGACTGTGATATCTGATATCCCTGATTATCTATTTTGCTAAACGGGTCAAGGTAAGCCTGAACTCTGACCTGAACGTGAGGAAAGAATCTGTATGCAACTACAGAAGCCAAGCATGCTGATAACAAACCAAGAACAAGATACAGATAGTTCTTTGAGGCGATAAACAGCATTATTAGATACGCAAGAAAGAATATCAGTGCGCTGCCCAGGTCCTTGGATAAAACGAGAATTATCACATGTAGTGCAGCAAGGCACGCCCCTAGTGCGTAATCGATAAGAGTCTTAGCTTTTGAAAGGGATGCAGCTACAAAGAAAACAAATACGATCTTGACGAATTCAGAAGGCTGTATCGTGATACCGCCAACAGTATATGAAAGCTTAGAACCGTTTATGATCTTTCCGAGCAGTAAAACTACACCCAGGGCTGTTATTCCCAGGGTTGCATATATAGCAGTTAGACTGTTGAGTTTTCTGAACCTGTTGATGATATATGGAACTGTCATTGCTATCGCAAGAGACACGATGACAATGAAAAACTGCTTTATAGCCCTGTTGGTATTTAATCTTGCCAGTATGATAAAGCCGATATCTAGAAGCAATATCATATTATTGACTAATACCTGATCCGTCCTTGAATAAAGCAGTATGATCATGGCCATAAAGAAGAACAAAACAAGTATCACTATCACACCATACAATAGAAACTGATATTTGCCGCTTCTTAGGCACATAGTTGTAAATGCTAAAGCATTGATAAAGAATATGTTTATTCTTTGTCTGATATATATACCGCTACAATCGTAAGGATTTTTCATCCTGAAGATATACGCGATACACTCCACGGCATATACGAGTATCAGCAAAGCCATTATGTATTTTGATAATTCTGCAATATAAAAAAGCATCCCCTATAAAGCTCCCTTGGAAATATGAGCAGCTGTATATTCATCTAACGGAAATGAGCCG
>JAGCXJ010000014.1 GCA_017961385.1 Lachnospiraceae bacterium | reverse complement strand
GATTCTGAGCTTGAGTCCTTAGTCCTTGAGAACAATCTGATCAAGGAGCACAGACCAAAGTACAACACGCTGCTTGTTGATGACAAGACATATCCATATATCAAGGTATCTGTCGATGAACAGTATCCGAGAATAACAATGACCAGAAAAGTGAAGAAGGATAAGGCCAGATACTTCGGACCTTATACAAGTGCGCTCGCAGTGAAGGATACAATAGAACTTGTCAACAAGCTTTGCAGATTAAGGACATGCAATAAGCATATCAGAGAAGGAGAAGCGGTCGACAGGCCGTGTCTTAACTATCACATGGATCAGTGCATGGCTCCCTGCAGAGGTCTGATAAGTGCTGATGATTATGCAAGATCAGTTGAAAGAGCTCTTGATATCTTAAGCGGCAATGTCAGATCCATCCTGTCCGAACTTGAAAGCAAGATGTCTAAACAGGCTGCTGACATGCAGTTTGAAGAAGCCGCCGCAACGAGAGATCTTATAGCGAGCATAAAGCATGTTTCTCAGAAGCAGAAGATCACTGATTCTGATCTGGATGACAAGGATGTGATAGCGCTTGCAAAATCAGAAACTGATGCGGTGGTTCAGGTCTTCTTTATAAGGGCAGGCAAGCTGATAGGGCGCGAACATTTCTATATGAAAGGTGTTGAGGAAAAGGAAAACGCCGACATTTTAGGAGATTTTGTAAAGCAGTTCTATGCGGGAACACCTTATATCCCGAGAGAGATAATGCTGCAGTATGAGATCGAGGATACAGAACTTTTGGAAAACTGGCTCAGCGACAGAAGAGGCAGCAGGACATATATAAGGATCCCCAAGATCGGCAGCAAGGAAAAGCTGGTCGAGCTTGCCGCAAAGAATGCGAGTCTTGTTCTTGAGCAGGACAGAGAGCGTATAAAGAGAGAAGAAGGCAGGACTATAGGCGCCGTAAAGGAGATAGAAGAGTTAATAGGCGTAAAAGGAATCAAGAGGATGGAGGCATTTGATATATCCAATATAAGCGGATTTGAAAATGTCGGTTCGATGGTCGTATTTGAAAAAGGAAAGCCTAAAAAGAGCGATTACAGAAAGTTTAAGATAAAGACTGTCAGCGGTCCCGATGACTATGCATGCATGCGTGAAGTTTTGACAAGAAGATTCACACATGGTTTAGAAGAAGCAAAAAGTGATAAGGACAGGGAATACGGAAGCTTTACGAGATTTCCGGATCTTCTGCTCATGGACGGCGGAAGAGGCCAGGTAAATATAGCTCTTGAAGTGCTTAAGGAGCTTGATCTTGATATACCTGTCTGCGGCATGGTCAAGGATGACAGTCACAGGACCAAAGGGCTTTACTATAACAATGTCGAAGTACCCATAGATACTCATAGCGAAGGATTCAAGCTCATAACCAGAGTCCAGGATGAAGCGCATCGATTCGCTATAGAATTCCACAGATCGCTAAGGAGCAAGGATCAGGTAAGATCTGTTCTTGATAACATACCCGGAATAGGAGAAAAGAGAAGAAAAGCCCTGATGAGGTATTTTGATGACATCGATCAGATCAAGACGGCAGATGTCGAAAAACTTGCTTCTGTGCCCGAGATACCGCTAAACGTGGCTCAAGATATATATTCTTTTTTCCATGGTAATATGATAGAATTATAAACGTGAATCTAAAAACAATATCACGTAGGAGATTTGGCATGGCAAGTGTAAAACTAAGTGAGATCATTGAAAGAATGAAGCTTGAGAATCTTACGCCTGAGATAGATATCAGCAAGACCAAGATTACTCAGCCGGATATCAACAGACCTGCTCTTCAGATGGCAGGATACTTTGAACACTATGAAGCTACACGACTACAGATCATAGGATTTGTAGAATATTCATACATGCAGAGCATGGAGGAAAAGACACAGGATGATATATATGACAAGCTTCTGTCATATCCTATCCCTGCGATCATCTTCTGCAGAGAGCTCATTCCTGATGAGAAATTCAAGCAGGTTGCGATCAAAAAGGGCGTTCCGTTACTTATGACAAAGAAGGCGACCAGTGCATTTACGGCAGAGATCATCAGATGGCTCAACGTCAAGCTTGCTCCCTGCATCACCGTACACGGTGTTCTAGTCGATGTTTACGGTGAAGGACTGCTTATTACAGGCGAGAGCGGCATAGGTAAATCCGAGGCTGCGCTTGAACTGATAAAGAGAGGACACCGTCTTGTAACGGATGATGTTGTCGAGATAAGAAAGGTATCGGATGAGACTCTTATCGGAACGGCTCCTCCCGTTACAAAGCACTTTATCGAACTCAGAGGTATCGGTATTGTCGATGTAAAGACATTGTTTGGTGTGTCCAGCGTTAAGGAGACTCAGAATATAGACCTCGTTATCAAGCTCGAGGACTGGGATAAGGACAAGGAATATGACCGTCTCGGACTTGAAGAGGAATATATAGAATATCTTGGCAACAAGGTCGTATGTCACAGCCTGCCTGTAAGACCGGGTCGTAACCTTGCGATCATATGCGAGGCTGCTGCGGTCAACCACAGACAGAAGAAGATGGGCTACAATGCGGCTCAGGTCCTTTATGAGCGTGTACAGGAATCACTGGCCAAGAGACGAGAGGAAGAAGATTGATGAAAAAATATGTTTTCGGAGTTGATGTGGGGGGTACTACCGTTAAGCTCGGGCTCTTTGATCCCGAGGGAGAGGTGAAGGAAAAGTGGGAGATACCGACCCGCAAGGAAGATAACGGAGATCATATCATTGCTGATATTGCCGAGAGTATTAAAGAGAAAATGTCAGCCAATTCAATTGACAGGATGGATGTTGTCGGTGTCGGAATAGGTGTTCCCGGACCGGTCAAAGAGGACGGTACAGTCCTTCTTGCAGCAAATCTCGGATGGGGAAAGAGAAATATCGCAATGGAGCTGGGTGAACTTTTAAGAGTTCCCGTCATGGCAGGAAATGATGCCAATGTTGCCGCTCTCGGAGAGATGTGGAGAGGCGGCGGAAGAGGCTACAAGAACATGGTAGCCGTAACACTCGGAACAGGTGTCGGCGGCGGTATAATAATCGGCGGAAAGATAGTGAGCGGTTCAACCGGTGCAGGCGGAGAGATAGGTCATATTCATCTTGAGGATGAAGAACCCGCGGCATGCGGATGCGGCGGACACGGATGTCTTGAGCAGTATGCTTCGGCAACAGGAGTTGTACGTATTGCCAAAAAGAAGCTTGCCTTTTCAGATACGGCCAGCGTGCTCAGAGATAAGGAGATAACAGCCAAGGATATCTGGGATGCCGTAAAGGAAGGTGATGAACTTGCGATAGAAGTTGCCAAGGTTTACGGAGAGTATTTGGGAAAAGGCCTGGCAGCAGTTGCAAATGTGGTAAATCCTGACATATTCGTTATCGGCGGAGGAGTTTCGAAAGCCGGAGAAGTACTGATAGACTATATGAGGCCGTATTTTGAAAAATATGTATTCCCGGGAGCAAAGAATGCAAAGTTTGCTCTTGCGGTATTGGGAAATGATGCAGGTATATACGGAGCAGCAAAACTGGTATTGGATTAATGATAGATCCCGCGATTATTGAAGAGATCAAAAGCATAGTGACTGAGCAGAATGTTCTGACAGACGAGCCGATGTGCGATCATACGACATTCAGGATCGGAGGCAAAGCGGATGTTTTTGTCAGTATCATCAATGAACATGAGATACTGCGCCTTTTGGAACTGCTAAAGAGCAGACAGATACCGTTTTTCATTCTCGGTAACGGCAGCAATATCCTTGTTTCAGATTCGGGATATCGAGGTGTCATCATTGAGATCGGTCCCGCTTACAGCGGTGTTCGTATGCTGGATGATATCGTGGTCGCAAAAGCAGGTACGACTATGGCTAAACTGTCGCACTTTGCAATGGAAAACGATCTGACTGGACTGGAGTTTGCATCCGGCATACCCGGTACGGTAGGCGGCGGCATCATAATGAATGCCGGTGCATACGGCGGAGAGATGCGTCAGATCACATACAGGGTAAAGGCAGTTACTCCTTCAGGAGAAGTCATATATCTGTCAAACGCAGATATGGAGTTTGAATACAGAAATTCCAAGGCAAAGAAAGAGGGTTATATCATCCTTCAGGCGGAATTTCGACTTCATCGCGGTGATAAGCTTGTCATAGAGGGTATCATGCGAGATCTGGCAAAAAAGCGCAGGGACAAGCAGCCTCTTGAATATCCTTCGGCAGGTTCTACTTTTAAGAGACCTCAGGGATATTATGCGGGAAAGCTCATTGCCGATGCAGGTCTTAAGGGATTAAGTGTCGGAGGAGCTCAGGTCAGCGAAAAGCATGCGGGATTTCTGATCAATACAGGTTCGGCTACGGCAGCGGATATGTATGAACTCATCAACCAGGTAAGAACCAAGGTAAAGGAAGCATACTCAGTTGTGCTCGAACCGGAAGTGATATTCCTCGGAGAGTTTTAAATATGTCATTTTCATATGATGTAAAAGAAGAGATGGCTAAGCATTTAAACAGTGCAAGACACTGTCAGATAGCTGAGCTTGCGGCTATACTGAGTCTGTGCGGACACTTAAGAAGAGAAGAGGACGCAAAAGATGCACTGGTTGTGACGTTTGACAGAGAGTCACTTTTTAGAAAATGCTTTACTTTGTTGAAAAAAACATATAATATAGATGAAGTGTCTGTTAAGGAAGGCGGCAAAAACGCTAAGTACGAGATAGTCATTACTGATAACGATACTGTCTGGAACATATTTAAGGGCCTTAAGCTTGCGGACAGAGATCATGGATTTGCAGGATTCGGAAAGACAGTCGATCCGACTCTTATTAAGAATTCATGCTGCAGAAGAGCATATCTGAGAGGTGTGTTTTTATGCGTAGGATCCATGAGTGATCCGAGCAAGGGATATCACCTTGAGATGGTCTGCGAGAACAAAGAGGTAGCTGATCAGATAGCGCAGATACTTACAACATTTGATATTGAAGCAAAAACTATTTGCCGAAAGAAATATTTTGTTGTATATATAAAAGAAGGCAGCGCTATAGTTGATTTTCTGGGCATATGCGAAGCGCACGTTTCACTTATGGAGTTTGAGAATCTCAGGATACTCAAGGAGATGAGCAACTCGATAAACCGCAAGGTCAACTGTGAGACGGCAAATATTGCCAAGACTGTACGTGCAGCAAACAGACAGGTAGAGGATATACTCCTCATACAGAAGGTATATGGGTTTAGTAAACTGGCAGACAGTTTACGTCAGATGGCAGAGGTAAGACTGGAGTATCCGGATGCGACGCTTCAGGAATTGGGTGAGTTACTGGATCCGCCGGTGGGTAAGAGCGGCGTGAACCACAGATTGAGAAAGCTGAGTGAGATTGCAGCTGATCTTAGAGAAGATTAAGTTTTTTTATTGACGAGAGGAGATATTATGATCAATAAGGAAATTACCATCAGGTTGGAGAATGGTCTTGAAGCCAGACCCGTAGCTCTGCTTGTACAGGTGGCAAGCCAGTATGACAGTTCCGTTTATCTTGAGACAGGTGATAAGAGAGTCAATGCAAAAAGCATAATGGGCATGATGAGTCTCGGACTTGATCTTGGTGAAAAGGTAAATGTAGTGGTTGACGGTGTTGACGAAAATGACGCTTTGACCGGTATTGAGAATTACCTCAGCGGCAAATAAGATAAATGATATTAAAAAGGCAAGCGTTTGCTTGCCTTTTTTACATTTCCAAAACCCATCTTTCATGGAGATTGTCATTGATCGTATATCTTCCGCATTCTCTGAAACCAAGCTTGTTTAAAAGCGCGATCGAAGGAGTATTCTCAAGTCTTACAAATGCATGTATGCGTTTGAAACCTAGTGTATTCTTGCCGTAGTCAATGACTTTTGTACAGCATTCAAACGCAAATCCTTTTCTCCAGTATTTCGGATCTATGACAAAGCCCAGTTCGGGATCATCAAATCCGGGTCTGTAATTGAATCCTACTCTTCCTATGAGATTATTTGTGAATCTGTCAACTATCAGCCATGTACCGAAACCGTAAAAATGATACATGTTCTTTACATAGTCCTTGATGTAGTCAAGTTCATGCATGCGGTTTTCGTATAGATCCTCGGTATACTGGCATATACGCTTGTCCTTGTACATATCATACAGATCATTAAGATCCTCGGGGCACATCTCCCTGATCTTGCATCTTTGCGTATCCATCACATGCCAGGGGATGCCTGCATATCTTTGCCAGTATTTTACAAAGTAGTGCCAGTCGACTTCCTCAAAATCCTCAAGAGCGTATCTTACGTTGAAATGTGCATCCTTGTTGTCTCGATGATATACGGCAACGACAGGATAATCCGCATTCAGAAATGCATGGGCCAGTTCAGGCACGTCACAGAGTATCAGAGTGCTCTGCGGCGTAAGGTTCTTTGGCGGAAGGAATCTGTCTATTGAATGATACGGAACCTGATATATCTTTATCCCGTGATAGGAAAGATCCGCAGTCAGTTCGTTTGGAATGGTCACAAAATGATCTATTGTTACATAATATATTGCTCTTAATAGCCTAGTTCGCATGGTTTGTCTTTCAATTTCATTTTTTATGGGTTAAAATCTATTATTATAATAAATCAATTAAAGACGAAAGGAAATAAAAATCTATGGCACAGAATCCTATAGTAACGATCACTATGACTAACGGCGATGTTATCAAGGCAGAGCTTTATCCCGATATAGCACCGCAGTCTGTTAACAATTTCATAAGCCTCATAAACAAGAAGTACTATGACGGTCTTATTTTCCACAGAGTGATCAAAGGCTTTATGATACAGGGCGGATGCCCGGAGGGTACGGGAATGGGAGGCCCCGGCTACAACATCAAGGGAGAATTTACGCAAAACGGCTTTAAGAACGATCTTAAGCACACGGAAGGTGTTCTCTCGATGGCAAGGGCTATGCATCCCGATTCAGCAGGTTCGCAGTTCTTTATAATGCATAAGACTTCACCTCATCTTGATGGCAGCTATGCGGCTTTCGGAAAGGTCACAGAGGGCATGGATGTAGTAAACAGGATAGCCGAGACTGCTACAGACTGGAGTGACAGACCGCTTGAGGAACAGAAGATCGCATCGATGACAGTTGATACTTTTGGAGTGGAATACCCCGAACCTGAGCACATGTAAGATATGTGTGGGAGCACGTTGTTCATATTTTGTTAACAAATAGTTAACCGTAAGTTAATTTACATAACATTATTTGGACAAATGTCTGCTTTACAATAAAACCATAGAAGCAGACGTTAACAGTTAAATAAATAACTTTTTCATAATACAATGCCTAGTACACAAAGTGTACTAGGCATCCTCCCATTTAGGGGGGTTTTTATCATTTTCCTT
>JAGCXJ010000162.1 GCA_017961385.1 Lachnospiraceae bacterium | reverse complement strand
TCTATCTTTTCGGGAGAGACTTTGTCAGAGTCAGTGCCCGGCACTTCCGAGATCATGGCATCGTAGGCGTTTTGACAGTCTTTGCAGTTAACTAAATGATCCTTTAGTATTTCATTTGTCTCATCCGAACACAGCCCGTCTATATAAATAGGGAGCAGGTCTTTTATCATACAGCAGTTTTCATTATTCATTACTCATCATCCCTTTCAGTTTTTCCTTGCATCTGTAATATGTTACGCGCGCCCAGTTTTCGCTCTTGCCAAATACCATGCCTATCTGTGCAAAGTTAAGATCTGTATAAATGCGCAGGCTTACCACTTCTTTCTCTGTTTCTGACAGTGCCTGGATGCATTCATAAAGCTTTTTGCGCTGAAGTTTTTCTATGGCTTCATCCTCAACATTTGATAAATCGGCTACCTGAACGGCATACTCATCGTCGAGTGAAAAAGTGTTATTATCTTTTCTTTTCAAATGATTGAAATATATATTCTTTGCTATTGTGCATAACCATCCGAACAGACTGGCACCGTCGAACGAATCTATGTTTTTTATCGCCCTGTAAAAGGTTTCTGATACGATATCATCAGCCGTATCCGGATCGCGGCATAAAGATACCACATACTTTTTGAGCACTGCACAGTATTTTTTATATATTTCCTCCATTTCTTTCATTGATTCTTCACTCATATAATATAAACAACTCAGATGATGAAAACGTTACATATAATTTAATATATCATATAATTTGGCTATATAATTTTGTATACGGCATATGATACTATAGTATTTAAAAAAAGGGGATAACGATAATGAATGTGATCATAGAAACAGAAAGACTTCTTATCAGACCGGTAAATGTCAATGATGCCGAGGCGATATACAAATGGGCATCTGATCCGGATGTGACAAAATACATGATATATTCGACTCATCCGAATGTAGAGCATACCAGACAGTGGCTTGAAAGCCTCGATATCAATGATGAGGATTCATATGACCTTGGCTTTGTAGATAAACAGACAGGCGAGCTTGTCGGCATGGGCGGAATAGTATACAGAAAAGAAGATGACAATTGGGTGATAGGATATAATCTGAGGAAGGATCACTGGGGAAGAGGTCTTGTTCCTGAGGCATTAAACGCTATCATAGATCATGTAAGAAATCAAAGAGAAATAAAAGCGATAGTCTGACAGTTTGCCGATGAGAACACAAAGAGCAGGAGAGTGATGGAAAAGCTCGGCATGCATTTTTTAAAGGACAGCGAATATACAAAGCTCGATAACAGTGCAACATTCAAGGCAAAGATATATATAAAGGAATACTAGGATATGGTTTTAACAGGTTCAGAAAAAAGAGTTTCAAAGATAGATACATATTTAAACTGTGCGGAAGTATTTGCATACAGGAGTACATGCATCAAGAGAAAGTACGGTGCTGTCATAGTCAAGGATGATGCAGTCATTTCGACAGGATACAACGGCGCTCCAAGGGGAGAGGACAACTGCTGCGATATAGGTCGCTGCCCCAGGATAGAGAGAGGCTTGCATCAGGGTCAGGGATATGATGTCTGCAGAGCAGTCCATGCCGAAGCAAATGCGCTGTTGAACTGTTCAAGAGAACAGACAATCGGAGCAGATCTATATCTTACTGGTGTAAATCCCGATGACAACTCCATTCATGAAGCAAAGCCATGTCCGCTGTGTGCCAGGATGATAATACAGGCCGGCATAAAAAATGTTTACCTGAGGATCGGCTCAAAAGAAAATGAGTATAAGGTAGTAGCTGCAAAGGATCTTAAATGGGTTGTTGAATGATCGCAAACAGGCTTAAGTATATAATAGACAGATCAACAGGAATAGAAACAGTAAGCTATGAGGATGTGGATATCTCATATCCGAGTCATACTCATATCGGCCACTGTGTGCTTGGCATAGTCACCAGGGGAGAAGTAGGAGTAAGGATAGGTGATAAGGAATATGTCTGTCATGAGGATGAATACTTTTCGATAGCTGTAAATGTTCCGCATTCGATATATCCCATATCAAAAACCTATTCCATGATCAGCATATGCATCCCGAAAGAGGATATAAACAAAAAAGAACTTGATATCATCAAGGAAAAGATCATAGGAAATCCCCAGATGGAGCTTAGCATAGCCGATATGTCGCAGCAGGTTCATATAAGCTCGTATCACATGATAAGAAAGTTTGCTTCTGAAAACGGCCTGACTCCGCATAAATTTCAGCTTCAGTGCAGGATAAGAAAAGCCAAGGAGCTTCTTTTGGACGGAATGAAGGTTGCGGATGTTGCAACAGCTGTCGGATTCTGTGATCAGAGTCATCTGTGCAGGGTATTTAAGAAACAGCTTGGCATAACACCGGATCAGTACATCAAGTCCGCAATTTTATCCAATGAAGAAAAATAAAAATGAAATAGAATGATCCTATAAATAAAGAAAGAGAGGATCAATCTATGAAAAACGAAGTATTTGAAGCATTTGATCACGGCAGGATGGCAGTAGTGGGAAAGACTGTGGATTTTGATAAGATCGAGTGGTCAAAACATCCAATATTTGAGGGAGTCGAGCTTAAGCATATCGTTCCCGGAAGCGAAACTAACGGGCGATTCAGCTATCATCTTGTAAGAGTCGCGCCGGGAAAGAGAATAGGAAATCATATTCATGAGACTCAGCTTGAGACACATGAAGTCATTGCGGGGGACGGATTTTGCATAAATGACAAAACAAGACTTGAATACAGACAGGGAGTGATCTCCATCATCCCTGCCGGTATAGAGCATGAGGTCATAGCAGGAGCAGACGGACTGTATATGTTTGCCAAATTCATGCCAGCACTCTGTTAATTAAGAATCAGTTAAGAATTACACAAGATACAGATTAAGACTTCCGTATATCATTGCGTTACATTAGTATCAGCAACAGATATACGGAAGTTATTTATTTTGTGAAAGAGGGAAATTAAAATGATGGAATTCTTAAAGAACAAAAAGAAGATGACGATAACCGCAACAGTACTTGCAGCAATTGTCGCGATCGGCGTTATATCAATAAGTGCCAACGCGGCAATGACTGTCAACTCCTATACGGCTGATACGGGGGCGCTAAGCAGTGTTTTGGAGTTGAACGGAACAGTGGAGACAAATACATGCAAGACATACTACTCAAAGGTTGACGGCATCATAGGAACAGTTCATGTCAAGGAAGGCGACTTCGTAAAGAAGGGCGATATCATAGTAAGCTATGATGCAGCCGAGATCGAAAGACTTACTGCTATCGCAGAACTTGGTGCCCAGGCAGATCTTGGAAATTATAACAATTCGATCCAGACCGGAAACAGGACAGCAGGTCTTTACGGAGAAGCAAAGAGAAACTTAGGAGTGCTCGATCAGCAGATAGCTGATACACAGGCGGCGATAACTCAGACTGAGAAGGATCTTTTAGAAAGAAAAGCATCTCTTGCTGATGAAGGTGCAAAGCTTCAGATATCTCTTATCGAATGGTCTGATGAGCCTGATTCGGAAGAATATGAGAATCTTCAGAAGCTTATTCAGAGCAATGCTTATCAGCAGCAGTATTCTAACGATATAGTACAGATGCAGGAAGAACTTAACAGACTCAACGTACAGCTTGCAGCATGCAAGGAGTACAAGGCAGAGATGACCAGTCAGAAAGCTTCAACACAGCTGGGCCTGATGACGAGCGGCGCAAAGGAAGAGCTTGAAGCGATCAAGGCTGCAAACGAACTCGCATCTAACGACAGGATAGAAAACTATAAAGCGGCATCAGAAGGCATCAAGGCTGAATTTGACGGTGTCGTAACAGAGATCGGTGTTGTTGAGGGCAGTGATGTTGCAAGAGGAACAAAGCTTGTGACACTTAAGTCTGTAGATGATGTTGTAGTCAGGTTAAATGTAAACAAATATGATATTATAAATATCGAGGAAGGTCAGAGCGCTACAGTAGCCATAAAGAACAAGGACTACACGGGCAAGATCTCAAGAATTGAGAGAATGACAAAGGAGTCTGGTCAGAATACAGGCATAGGCGTTGAGGTTAAACTGGATGAGCCCGACAGCGATATCATCCTTGGAATAGAAGCAAAGGCAAAGGTTAGCACTGCAGATCTTGCAGAGGTTTTGAGAGTACCCACGCTTGCACTCTGGGAGGATGAAGAAGGAACCTTCGTATTTGTCGCAAGAGACTCTAAAGCGATAAAGACTGCAGTAGAAACAGGTGTCAGAAACGATGATATGGTTGAAATCGTCTCAGGCATAAATCCGGGTGATGTAGTGGTATGGAATGATACGGCAGAGATCACAGACGGAATGAGCATTAAGATTGATTAACAGATCGGGGAAAACGAGAATGGAATCAGATAAGAGAAAGATATTAACTGCAAAGGACTTATCAAAGACCTTTTCGAACGGATCAATCCAGCAGCATGTACTGAAAAACTTGAATCTGTCTATATACAAAGGTGACTTCACCGTAATAATGGGAAACTCGGGTTCAGGCAAGAGTACCCTTCTGTATGCTCTTTCGGGAATGGACAGACCAAGTATGGGAACTATTACCTACTTTACAGATAAGGGTGAAGGTGACAATAAAAAAATCGAGGAGACTGAGATATCTACATTTAACAATGACAAGCTGGCAATGTTCAGAAGAGATCATGTAGGATTTGTCTTCCAGCAAAACTACTTAAACGACAGCATGAGCGCACTTGATAATGTCATGGTATGCGGACTATTAAAGGCAACAGACAGAAAAGCATTGGCGGAAAAAGCCAAGAGACTTCTTCATAATGTAGAGATAGAAGAACAGGACTACAGAAAATTCCCTACTCAGTTATCAGGCGGTCAGCAGCAAAGGATCGCTGTAGTCAGAGGTGTGATCAACAGTCCCGAGGTGCTTTTTGCAGATGAGCCTACGGGTGCTCTTAACTCTCAGAATACGGAAAACGTATTAAATATCATGTCAGATCTTAACGATCAGGGACAGAGCATAGTTATGGTCACACATACCATCAAGGCGGCAGAGCGCGGAAACAGGATAATCTATCTTGCTGACGGTGTTATATCTGACGAGATAGATCTAGGACCGTTTGCGGGAGATTATAAGGATGAGAGCAATCCGCACCTGGCTGAAGCAAAGGAGCGTCACGCTCGTCTCAAGGCCTTCCTGCAGGATATGGGATGGTAGAAAGGATACAGTCGTGTACAGATATTTCTTTATTGCGAAGAATAACATCAAAAAGCAGAAGAGTGACATGATCACCTTCTTCATACTGGCGGCTATAGCTTCGCTTTTCATATTTATAAGTCTGTCATTCATGACAGGAGCAGGCAAAGTGGTAGATACCTGCAAGGAGAAGATAAACGGAGCAGATATCTTCTTCATGCTGAACAAGAATGACGCTGCGATAGCCAAGGTCGAGGAGATCATAAAGGGTAATGTCTATCTTAAGAACTGCGAGACGGAAAGAACTGTAAGGTGCAGTTCCAAGTACAGACACAAGGGCGACAAGAACTGGGTAGAGTATTCTTTTATCATGTGCTGCTACGAGGATGAGAACAGGATACAGAGCATGAGCATCGATGCATCAGGATACAGCGGCAATGAGATTGTTCTTCCGGCTTCGTTATCGACTTCATTTAATATAGGCGATATTATCCAGATAAAGATAGAAGAGAATGTTTATGATCTTAGAGTCGTGGACTTTAATGAGGATAATCTTTTCTCGGGACCGATGAACATCGGAATGTATAAAGCATACATCTCAGGTGATGTCTTTGAAGATATCATTTTTGAGAACCCGACAGGTGCAAGTGAGTGGAGATTCATCAAGACTCAGCTTACCGATACCGCAAAAAAGAAGAATATAAATGCCGAGAAGTTAAGTGATGACATGGGCAACGATCTGCTCAACTGGTATGACGGTTATATCAAGAATAATCAGGAAAGCGAACTGAGCATCAATTTCTTTGACTCGGAGATGATGAAGACCGGTTCGATGATACTTCCTCTCATGTTTGTGGCTTTAGTTCTTCTCTTTGCGATCATAATGTTCATAGTTGCCGTTGTCATAATCGATTTCAGCGTCAAGAATTTCATCATGACCAACATGAAGAATACGGCGATAATGGAGGCATCGGGATATACCGTACGTGAGCTTGTCATCATACTTTTATGTCAGCTTATGATGATAGCGGGAACAGGAGCCGTAGTGGGTGTGCTCATAGGAGCGGCAACAATAGACAAGGTGAGTATCATAATGCTTGTGACCCTTGGATTGCCTTGGAACCAACCGATAAACATATCAGCAGCGCTTATAGTAATAATCGGTATGAGTGCTGTCATCGGCCTGCTGACGCTTACTCTCGGAAGACAGTACAGCAAAGTGAGCGTTCTTGATGCACTCAGAGGCGGAGTAAATACGCATAATTATAAAAAGAACCTCTTTGCCTTTGACAAGACCTCTTTCCCCATAGCCGTGACTCTTTCTTTAAAGGAAACGTTCGGGAGATTCAGAAGCCAGATAGGAGTCATATTCATTATGATGATCCTTGCGATCGCGACCATCATAGGCTTTGGCATGGCGGACACATACGGAACGGATGAGGGATGTATCGAACTGTCAGGTATTGATATGTCTGATGCCGAATTCGGAGGGAGTGAAGCCATGGCCGAGACGGTTAGGGGAATGAGCAGTGTCAAGAATGTCCGTACAGAACTATGGATGAGCTACAAGTTTACCAATAAGAAGTTCGAACAGTCCGTTACCACGAGAGGGATATCCGATACATCTACAATAAAAGGCGGATATGTGATCGAGGGAAGATGGCCTAAAAATCCCAATGAGGTAATGTTCGCCGCCAATGCAGCCAATAAGCTGAATGTCAGGGTAGGAGATACAGTCACAGTCAAGACTGACAGTGTCGAGGAATCATTTATTGTCTGCGGTATCAATCAGACATTTAACAATCTCGGTCTTATGGGATATATGACGCTTGACGGAATGAGCAGGCTCTCAAAGATCCCGGACAGTATGGATGTTTGTGTGAATTTTAAGCCGGGAGTGACTTTTGCGGATTTTGAAAGGGAATTCAAGGATATCTATCCTGAAGTTGAAGTGGTGGATGTGAACGAGGCGGCTCATCAGACAGTGGGCATGATAACTATCGGCATGAAGGCTTTCGCTTTCATGATAGCGGGTCTGACTATTCTTATCGTAGCGTTTGTAGAATCACTCATCGTTCGTACCAATATCAACAAGCAATGGCGAAACATGGGTGTGAGCAAGGCGCTTGGATTTACATCAAGACAGCTTATCGGACAGGTGATGATGTCAAATATGCCGGCGATACTTATCGGTGTTATCATAGGACTTATCATATCACCCTATGCCGGAACCAGCCTTATGGTATCATCAATGGCAATATTCGGATTTAAAAAGGTTAAATTCACAGTCAAGACTTTATCCTATATATATGCGGCTATTATAATAATCGGGGTTGCATTGCTGACTTCAGGACTTATGGGACGTCGCATCAAGACACTTGAGCCGGTCAAGATGATAACGGAAGAGTAAGAGATCTGACTTAAGAAAAGACAGGTATTTGTGGTATAATCCTTCTTGTGGAGATTGCACTATGCATTATAACTGTTTGATAGTCGATGATGAAACTGAATTAGCGAAGATGACAACAGAGTATTTCTGCATGTTTGATGTTTCTACTCAGTATGTGGAAAGCGGCGAGGCGTGTTACAGATTCTTCGAAGAGAACACTGCCGATCTGGTGTTGCTTGATATCAATCTGGGCGACGGATCCGGATTTGATGTCTGTAAGAAGCTTAGAGAGGATATGCAGCTGCCTATCCTCTTTATAAGTGCAAGACAGAGTGATGATGATATCTTGATCGCTCTTTCGATAGGCGGAGACGACTATGTCAAAAAGCCTTACAGCCTTTCAGTATTGCTTGCGAAGGTAAAGGTCAATCTTAAGAGAGCCGAGCAGGTAAAGAAGGCTGAAGAAAAAGATGAGGGAGCTCCTTTAAAAGCATCCGGATCACAGATCGCTTTATCGGATTTTTTGATGGATGCATCAACCATGTCTGTGGTCATAAAGGGAAACAGGATATCTTTAAAGGCAAAGGAATATGCTCTTTTAAACTGTTTGTATGCACATCGTGATACGATAGTAAAAAAAGAGGTGCTCTTTGACGAGGTATGGGGAGATACGTTTTTCAGCGACAGCACGCTTAATGTCCACATCAGGAAACTCAGAGAGAAGATAGAAGAAGATCCAAACAAGCCCAAATATATCAAGACAATCTGGGGAACCGGATATATACTGGAATTAACATGAAAAGATTAAGACAGCTGTTTTTCTCTTTTACGATCTTTATGATCGTCGGACTGCTCATGTTTTTCAGTATCGGCAAAAAGACGACATACGATAAAAGGGATATAGTTTATTACAACGATCTGTTATACCAGGTACAGGCCGACATTGAAGCAGGCCTTTCAGAAACAGATATAGAAGACAAATACGACTGCGTTCTTACGATGTCAAAGGATATCAATGATCCGAAACTGGCTTCGCTCTATGCGGATGGTGCCATAATACTCGATGTAAAGGTAAACGGAGAGTATATCGGCAAGGTCGGATGGAACGATTTCAAGGGAAATTTTAACAGAACGAGCGAAGTATTTTTCAGAGCCGCGATGGTGCTGTGGACAGCAGTACTAGCATGCGGCTATTTGTTGTTATTGTATATGTATATCGTATTTTTACGACCTATCGATGAACTTAAAGGATTTGCGACAGATATAGCAAAAGGAGATCTGGATAAGTCTCTGCCGATCAGAAAGAACACAATGTTCGGAAGCTTTGTCGAAGGCTTTGATATGATGAGAGAGCAGATCAGATCATCCATCAACAGGGAAAGACAGGCAGAGATAGCAAGAAAAGAACTCATTCAGGGCTTAAGTCACGATATCAAGACTCCGCTTGCCGTGATAAAGGCTACATGTGAAGTGATAGAGCTCAAGCTTTCAAGAAAGCTTGATGAGATATCAGATAAAGATGATACTTTAACTGTAAATGAGTACAGTGATCTTATAGACAAGGTCAGATCGGTTTCGGACAAGGCCGATACCATAAGTCTGCTCATGAGTGATGTCATGCATGCAAATCTGGAGGAGCTTGAAAAGATCGATGTTGAACCGCATGAAGAGAATTCGATTTTAATAGAGGATTTTTTAAAGAATCTTTCGGATTACGGGAATATCATACTCGAAAACCATATACATCCATGTCTTGTATATATGGACAGAAGGCGTATGGAGCAGGTCATTGACAACATAGTGGGCAATTCCAACAAGTATGCCGGTACTGACATAAGGGTAAGCTTCTCTCAGACTGAGGATATGCCCATGGCGGACGGTTCACTGGCATGTTTTATAAAGATCATTATCCGTGACAGTGGCCCAGGAGTCGACAAGGACGATCTTCCTCTCATAGCCGAGAAATACTACAGAGGAGGAAATACTTCAAATCAGACAGGCTTTGGTCTTGGAATGTATCTTGCAAAGACCTATATGGAAAAGCAGGGCGGCGGAATGGAGTATTACAATGATAATGGTTTTGTGGTAGAATTACTTCTCAGAAAGGTCTGATCTATGTTAAAAAACCACTACAGAGCAATAATGTTCGATCTGGACGGAACACTTCTTCCTATGGATATGGAAGAGTTCACGAGCGGATATTTTAAAGAACTTTACAAGAAAGTAAATATGACTGATATACCTATACAGTCTTTTGTCGATGCCATATGGAAGGGCACCTATTCCATGATGAAAAATGACGGCACAAAGATAAACCGTGATGCGTTCTGGGATACGTTTGGTACTGTGATAGACTGTGATACTGATGAAATGGATAAAAGATGTCTTGACTTTTATTCCAATGAATTTATTAACAGCAAATGCTTCACTCAGGATAATGCATATGCTGTAAAGGCAGTTAAGACAGCCCGCCAAAAGGCGGATATTGTCATCCTTGCAACCAATCCGATATTTCCGATGGCAGGCCAGATAACAAGGCTTGGATGGATAGATCTTAAGAAGGAAGATTTTGATCTTGTTACCTGTTATGAAGAAGAGTCTTTCTGCAAGCCGAATCCGAAATATTTTGAAGCGGTGCTTAAGAAGATGGGGCTTACGCCAAAAGAATGTCTCATGATAGGCAACGATGAAAAGGAAGATATGCTGTGTGCAAAGATGGCAGGTATTGATGCATATCTTGTAGAAGATACAATGATCAGATGCAAGGATCATCCATGGGAAGGTGAAAGAGGATCCTTTGCTGACATGATAAAGATGCTAGAAGGACTTGACAGATAGCTTATTGACAGCGGCTTTTACAAGCCGCTTTTTAAAAGTCTTAAGAGGAGTTTTATATGCTTCAGAGTTTTACCGTTGTGGGAACACAGGTACTTATACTGTTTATTCTGATAGGGATCGGCTTTGTTGGGACAAAAGCTGGGATCATAAAAAAAGAGGGTGTATCAACGATCACGGAGATAATGCTCTATATAGTGACACCATGCGTCATAATCCATGCTTTTCAGAGAGATTTCGAGCCGGGGCTCTTAAAGGGATTTCTGATCGCATTCGCAGCAGCAGTTCTTTCGCATGTGATATGCATCATTTTGGGAAAGCTCTTTATCCATAATGAGGATGATGACAAGAAGAGACTGTTCAGATTCGGTGTCATCTTTTCAAACTGCGGATTCATGTCGCTACCGCTTCTTGATGCGCTTCTTGGAAGCGAAGGAGTTTTTTACGGAGCATCATATGTAGCGGTATTCAATCTCTTTTTATGGTCATACGGTCTTGTTCTGATGGATACAAAAGGAGGAGCGCTCTCCGTTAAGAAGATACTGTTTAACCCCGGAGTCATCCCTGTTGTGATCGGTCTGGTATTCTTTTTTACATCATTCAGACTTCCGAATATAATAGGCATACCCGTTGAGTATCTTGCAGCTCTTAATACTCCTGTGCCGATGCTCGTTATAGGATATAATGTTTCAAGACTGGATCTTAAGAAGGCTATGCGCGATAAGGATGAGTATATCATGATGCTCTTAAGACTGCTCGTCTGTCCGGCGATCATTCTGGCTATCATGTATATGGCAGGGATCAGGGGAAATCTGCTCGTTGCATGCGCCGTATCGGCATCAGCTCCGGTTGCTGCCAGCTCTACCATGTTCACCATCAAATTTGGAGGCAACAGCGAACTGTCCGCGGAGACTGTAGCGGTATCGACGCTCTTATCCATAATAACCATGACTCTCATTGTCGGGTGTGCTTTTGCAATAGCATGACCTGTGTTATAATACAGAAAAGTTTCAGGGGGAAATATGTACGAATATAAGATACGCATCGGTTTTTCCGATTGCGACACAAACAAGACATTTACACTTACATCACTGATAGATGCATTTCAGGACTGTTCAACATTTCAGTCCGAGGATCTTGGAGTGGGATTCGATGTGCTCACACAGCACAATCTGGTCTGGGTCATCAATTACTGGGAATTAAATATATTAAGGCTTCCCAAGCTTTGCGATTACGTTACTGTAGGAACTTATCCGTATGATTTCAAGGGATGCTTCGGATTCAGAAATTTCTACATGAAGGATGAAAAAGACGAGTATATAGTCAAGGCCAATTCCATGTGGACTCTGGTCGATACTATATCGTCAAGACCGTCAA
Organism: Lachnospiraceae bacterium; assembly: GCA_017961385.1. Lineage (GTDB taxonomy): Bacteria > Bacillota > Clostridia > Lachnospirales > Lachnospiraceae > Colinaster. The sequence goes on along the minus strand of JAGCXJ010000162.1, from coordinate 5,240 downwards.
AGGCTCCTCAGTTCATCTCTCAGGCATATGAACTTGAACAGAAGCTTGATATGACCTATAACCCCAGGAAAGTGCTCATTCCGGAGTCAAATGATGTATTAACGCTTGAAAAGGATCCGATCCACATACAGCTGCATCATCTGGACAGCAATCATCATGTGAATAACGGTCAGTATGTCAAGCTTGCCATGTCGGCTCTGGGAGAAGAAGAAAATATCGCTTCTTTAAGGATAGATTACAGAAAACAGGCACATCTTGGAGATACGATATATCCTGTGGTATATAAAACCGATAATAAATCGATCGTAGCTCTTTACGATGAGAATAAGAGCGCATTTTCCGTAGCGGAGTTTGCGGATCTTACAGATTAGGAATTGAGGTTATAGATGTTAAGACTGGGTGAAAGACAAACACTTAAGATAAAGGAACAAAAGGAATTCGGAGTATATCTTGCCAGTGACGAGGGTGAGGAAAAGGTCCTGCTTCCGATAAAGCAGGTGCCGGAAAACTCAGGTATAGGAGATGAAATAGAAGTCTTTCTGTACAGAGATTCAAATGACAGGATCATTGCTACCACGACGACACCGAAGATTGAAAAAGGCAAGGTTGCCCTTCTTGAGGTAAAGGAAGTATCAAAGATAGGAGCATTTCTTGACTGGGGGCTTGAAAAGGACCTCTTGCTTCCGTTTAAGGAGCAGACCAAAGCAGTGAAAAAGTCTGATAAGGTGCTTGTCAGTCTGTATATAGACAAGAGCAACAGACTGTGCGCGACAATGAAGGTATATCCGTATCTTGAAAGAGGAAAGCACTTTAAGAAGGATGATACCGTTACGGGAACAGTCTATGAGATCAGTGATAACTTCGGAGCCTTCGTAGCGGTTGAAAACAGATACAGTGCTCTCATACCAAAAAGGGAAATGCCAAATGATCTGCATGTGGGTGAGGAGATAAGAGCAAGAGTCACTGCAATAAAGAGTGACGGACAGATCGAACTGAGCGTAAGAGAAAAGGCATATCTTCAGATGAGCATAGATGCCGACAGGCTTATCAGATACATGGACGAGCATGACGGAAAGATACCTTTTACAGACAAGGCATCGCCCGAACTGATAAATCAGACCATGAACATGAGCAAAAACGAGTTTAAGCGCGCCGTGGGCAATCTGCTCAAGGCTTCCAGGATAGAGATAACAAAAGACTGCATAATAAAGAAACAGTAATGGAACATAAAAGAGTAAATCTGGGATATCTTACATTTTTAATATTGGAGATCATACTTATCTTTACCATAGGAATCTGGGACAGATATCTGGATCTTGATGATTCCATGGTCAGCACTCTTTTGGCTGAATCTACGATCCTCATCCCTCCGATCATCTTCATCTTTCTCGGACGAAAGGAATACAGCATAAAGGAGAGAGTCGGGTTAAAGCTGATGAAGCCCTCAACGGTCGTGATAGTCATTCTTTATGCGATTGTCGTAATGCCGATAGGAACATTGGCCAATGCCATATCAATGCTGTGGGTGGATAATACTGTGCTCGAAGCAAGCGGCACAATGCTTGATAACGACTGGTACATGGCACTAATTGCCATTGCGATAGTAGCTCCTTTTGTTGAGGAATTCTGTTTCAGGGGATTTGTATACAACGGATACAGATATGACGGAGCCAGGCTGTCTGCAGTGTTTATGTCTGCACTGATGTTTGCGTTCATGCATATGAACTTCAATCAGGCGGCATATGCATTTGTCATAGGCATAGCATTTGCGGTCATATACGAGGCTACCGGATCCTTATGGTCTTCCTTCATCTGTCACAGCCTGTTCAATGCAGAGAGCGTGATACTGATGTTCATAGCCGACCATTTCTATCCGGGCATATATGATGAGATGACGATAAACAGAGATGAGATCATGTCCGATATCCCGGTGTATGCGATAATCGCGGTATTCGCGATAGTCATAGGGATATGTCTTATCTATGTGGCTGCAAAGATCGAAAACAGACATGAAAGGCTAAAAGAGCTGTTTGAAGGATTCAATTACGGGGCCGGCAGCAAAAAGGTTAAGATAGTGACTGCTCCGCTTGTGATATCGCTAGTGCTCTTATTTGCTTACATGATCTTAAGTGAAGTGGTAAACAGAATGATGTGAAATAAAAAAGGGTGTCGGATCGACACCCCTTTTTATGTGATGGGTCAAATGACCCGAGTGTAAAGTTAGACTACCATATCAAAGTTGGAACCAACTGATGGATTGACCGAACGCTCCATTGCTGCAGCATCGATCATTTTTAGTAGTCCGTTGCCAGCCGCTTCGTTTGTATCCAAAGCCTTACTCAGCATGGCAATATCAACTTTAGATAAGGAGTCGCTGCCTGTAACGGCCATAGCCGCTGTGCCTATATTGCTTATAGTCATATCAACACCTCCTTAATGTTATTATCGTATCAGGATGATCAAAAAGCGAGAGGCAAACTCAAAATAGGAAGTTTTTGTGAAATATTACCATAAAAAACCATTATTTCCTATGGATTTTTTTGTATAAATGCTTTATTATAGGAAAAGGTATTGTGAAAATATCTATTATCAGGTATTGACTTTTGTAGAAAATAACTATTTTTTAAGATCAGAAAGCGGAGGAAGTATGATATCCAATCAGGTATTACAAAGTACCATAGAAGGTCTGAAGAATATTGCCAGGATCGAGCTGTGTGTTCTGGACGTGGAAGGAAAAGCATACGCATTTACCAATCAGGAGATGGAAAAGTACAGCGCACAGGCCGTTGAGTTTGTCAGGTCGAGCGCGGATTCACAGGAGATAGCCGGCTGCCAGTTCTTCAAGATTTATGATGAACAGCAGCTTGAATACATTCTTGTGGCACAGGGCACAACGGAGGATGTATATACTCTGGGAAAGATGGTTGCCTTTCAGATACAGAATCTCTTGGTTGCATACAAGGAAAGATTCGACAAGGACAACTTTATCAAGAACCTTCTGCTTGACAACCTTCTTCTTGTGGATATATTCAGCCGCGCAAAGAAGCTTCATATTCAGTCGGACAAGAGCAGGGTTGCGATCATCATCGAGGCAAACACAGGCAAGGATAACAATGTACTCGAGCTGATGAGAACACATTTCGGATCCAACAACAAGGACTTTATAACGGCTGTTGATGAAAACAGTGTCATTGTCGTAAAGGAACTGGATGATAATGCGACCAATGAGGATATAGACAAGGTCTGCACAACATACAAGAACCAGCTTTCAAAGGAGAGCGTCAGGGATATCAGAGTTGCCTACGGCACGATCGTTCGCGAGATCAAGGAAGTCAGCCGGTCATACAAGGAAGCTAAGATGGCGCTTGATGTAGGGAAGATCTTCTTTGACGACAGAGACGTCATGGCATACAGCGAGCTTGGAATAGGAAGACTCATATATCAGCTTCCGATTCCTCTTTGTAAGCTCTTTATCAAGGAGATATTCGACGGCAAGAGCCCGGATGATTTCGATGAGGAGACGCTTACGACCATTACAAAGTTTTTCGAGAACAGTCTCAATGTTTCTGAGACATCACGCCAGCTGTTCATTCACAGAAATACACTCGTATACAGACTGGACAAGCTTCAGAAGACAACAGGTCTTGATCTGAGGGTTTTTGAGGATGCCATAACATTCAAGATCGCTCTCATGGTCGTTAAATATATGAATTATATGGAGTCTTTGGAATACTAGGACACAGGGATTAAAGGAGAATCAGAGTGGCTTTAGGAAAGAAGAAAAAGGTAAAAGTTATACCGGAAGACGAGCTGATCGTATTTGATAATGTCACAAAGACTTATCAGAGCGGTTCGCCTGCGCTCAACGGAGTCAGCCTTAAAGTAAAGAAGGGCGAATTCGTGTTTATCGTCGGCGACAGCGGATCAGGTAAGTCTACGTTGATCAAGCTGTTATTGAGAGAGCTTGTTCCCACAGACGGGGAGATATATGTCAACGGTGTGAACCTGTCAAAGCTTCGCAGAAGACAGGTGCCCAAATACAGAAGAAACCTTGGCGTCGTTTTCCAGGATTTCAGACTTATAAAGAACTGGAATGTTTATGAGAACGTAGCGTTTGCCCAGAGGATAGTACAGACACCGAACAGACTTATAAAGAGAAATGTTCCCGCAATACTCTCGATAGTCGGACTGGCGAGCAAATACAAGGCTAAGCCCATGCAGCTTTCGGGAGGAGAACAGCAGAGAGTCGCTATGGCAAGGGCCCTTATAAACAAGCCGCCGATACTTCTCTGCGACGAGCCTACAGGTAACCTTGATCCCAAGAATTCATGGGAGATAATGAAGCTTCTTGAACAGATCAACAAGCGCGGAACGACAGTCATAGTGGTAACTCATAACAGAGAGATCGTTAACGAGATGCAGAAGCGTGTCATAACCATGAAGAAGGGTGTGATACTAAACGACGAGGAGAAGGGTGGATATATAGATGAGGATTAGTTCATTTTTCTATACGATCAAGCAGGGTATAAAGAATATATTCCGCAATGCAGTATTCTCGCTGGCTTCCATTGCAACCATTTCTTCGTGTCTGCTTTTGTTTGGTGTTTTTTATGCCATGATCGCAAATTTCCAGAATATCGTTAAGACTGCCGAAGAGGGAGTCGCTGTTACGGTATTCTTTGATGAGGAAGTGTGTGCAGATGATGCACGCATGAAAGAGATAGGAGATCTTATAAGCGCCCGTCCTGAGGTCAGCAAGATAGTATTTGTATCTGCAGACCAGGCATGGGAGGAGTTCAAGGTCGAGTATCTAGGCGAGTATGCCGAAGGATTCACAGAGAATCCTCTTGCAGGAAGTGCAAACTATCAGATATATCTTAAGGATATATCGCAGCAGGATAATCTGGTCTCATATCTTAAGACCGTTGTCGGTGTAAGAGAGGTCAATTATTCTCAGGTTACCGCAGATGCTTTAAGCGGTGCCAACAACATGATCAGCTATGTATCGATCGGAATCATAGGCATTCTGCTCGCAGTTTCGATCTTCCTTATAAGCAATACGGTTATGATCGGTATCTCGATAAGAAAAGAAGAGATAGGAATCATGAAATATGTCGGAGCAACTGACTTCTTTGTAAGAGCTCCGTTTGTTGTGGAATGTCTCATCATAGGTCTTATCGGAGCGGCAATACCGCTCGGAATAATAAATATCGGCTACGACAAGCTGCTCGCACTGGTGA
>JAGCXJ010000161.1 GCA_017961385.1 Lachnospiraceae bacterium | reverse complement strand
TATAAATTGCCTTGAAGATTTTGATATATCATATCATAATGTGTTTTGCATGCTGTATTTACTGTCTCTTCTGTCTTTTCCTGTGAAAACGCTTCCATTCCGTTCTTGGCAGAAGTCCTTATCATGTTAAGCTTATTATCCAGCATTGTATTTACTTTATCTGATATCTGTTCTATGATCGCCCTACGTATCTTGCCGTTTGTGGTACGAGGTTTTTTTCTTCTATTGTTCAGATATGTATTACAGCTTTCTTTGAGTCTACTTAACAGTGTCAGACTTTCATTGATATCTCCGAGTCTGCTCACGCGATTATATAGTTCCAGATCAGTAGCAACATCATTGTATTCTTTTGAATTGCCTCCACGATCACTGTTTTTTATAAACAGCTCTATCTGTTCAAGTGAGAATTCTCTATAGTAATCTTTAGTCTTATTATCCCCGCCCTTAGCATTCTTTTTAAGTTCCTTCACCTTAACAGATGTGTTTTTGTGCCACATTTCTTCGATATTTTTCTTTGTTTCCTGATATGAATCCATCTTTTTCTGGAATTCATCTTTATCTCGATATTCTCTTTCCATATCAAGAAATCTGGTATTCAATTCTCCGTATGCAAGCTTATTTTCTTCTTTTCCTTGTTCAACCTTAATCAGTTCATATTCACTAAGACGCTGTTTTTCATTTCTGTATGTTAAATGATCCATACATTTGCCTCCTTTCAGGTCAATCTGTAAACATTTAACGGTCTTTCTTTGCTTTCGGCGAGGATTTTTTCTATCCCCTCCCGTACCTTGTTGTTACAAATAAGAAACCTTATCATTGTTTGCGGTGTATATTCTTCCATATACAGTTTTTTTAATATTGATAACAGATTCAGTATATATTTGGCGTCTGTACTGTATATGTATGTTACATCTATCCGATCATCCTGCTCTTCTGTGAGTATAACGGCTTCTATCTTGCCGTCTTTTTTACATACCAGACTTCCGTCGGAAAATCTGTTGATATCTACCAGTCCTTCAGGAAATTGTATTAGGTTATCATGAGGATTTCTGAATACAAATCTATCCAAATCTTTAACAGACACTTTATCAATAGTATCAAAGACTATTGAGTCCTTTTTTGAGGGAAGTGAAATATCCTTAAGATTTCCCAGCCTTCCTTCAATATAACAATAATCATCGTCTGTCTTTTTAAATCCTTTTGATTGGATGTAACTCACATCGATGCTGTCTGTCGTATATATGAAGATCGGCATCTTTTTAGTTACGATTGGCTCAATGATTATACTTAATAGCTTTTCTGCCACACCGTTGTTTCTGTATTCGGATACAGTGTAAAGCTTTTCAATACGTATATATTGAGGAAAAATCTCTGTAACCAGAACTCCTAAAGTGTTGTCTGTTCTTTCATCAGATGCACCAAAGGCGCATAATCTCTCATCACTTATTCCGAATATCTCTGCATTGCTTAATAAATGCATGTATCTGGTGATATTTTCGGAATTGATTCTTTCCGTCAAAACATTAAGCATAAGCTTATTCTCCTCTCTGGCCAGATGAGTTTGTTTTGTAATACCAAGATATCAAAAGAAGTATCACAAAAGTGTCACATAGTGTTATTATATACTATGGAGGATTAATAAATAATGAAGGGAATTAAAAAAATATATAACCAGTTCTATGGTTATGTGTATGATTCTTCTATAAATATTGAAGAGAGAACATTTATTATGCTCTCGATTTCAGTTCTTGCAGCGCTGTTTGCTGCAATTCCATGCGGTCTTATTATGCATGAACCTGTCTCGGCCACAATCTCCACCATTATCGGTGCCATATTCTTTACTGTATATGTTATATATGCCTTCAGGAAAAATAAGATTGAAAAGGCAAAAGTCTTTCTGTCCTTAATCCTGGTATTCATATTTCTTCCTGCAATGTTTTTCTCTAATGGGGGAGTTGAGGGCGGCACTCCCATATGGTTGCTGCTCGGTACGATCTATATTGCATTGATCTTAGAAGGAAGACTCAAGATCATTATGATCGTCTGCAATGCCATTGTCATGATCGCCTGCTGGATAATAGGATACTTATTCCCCGATCTGATAATCGGATACTCACGAGGCGGCAACTATTTTGACAGCATTTCCGCTCTGTTCATAGTTAGCGGGATCATATATACACTGATCAGTTTCCAGAGCAGGCTCTATCAAAAAGAAGAGGAACAAAAGAACGTGCAGAGACTTTTCTCTCAGACTGCGACGGCTCTGGCAAATGCAATAGATGCTAAAGACAAATATACTCACGGTCATTCTTCAAGAGTTGCTGAATACTCTAAAAAAATTGCAGAAAGGGCAGGAAAGAGCCCTGCAGAATGTGAAGAGATATACTATGTTGCCCTTTTGCACGATGTTGGAAAGATCGGTGTTCCCGAAGCGATAATCAGCAAGGAGGGAAAACTGACAGAAGAGGAATTTGATCTCATAAAACAGCATCCCGTTATGGGTGCACAGATCTTAAAGAGCATTACTGAGTATCCGTATCTGAGTATAGGTGCAAACTTCCATCATGAACGTTATGACGGCAAAGGATATCCTCAGAAGCTCAAAGGGTCTGATATTCCCGAAGTCGCAAGAATAATCTCTGTTGCGGATGCATATGATGCTATGACATCTAAAAGAAGTTATCGTGACACTATTCCGCAGGATAAGGTTCGTGAACAATTAATAGAAGGTGCCGGAACACAGTTTGATCCCGAATTTGCCAACATCATGCTTCATCTTATAGATCTAGATACCGAATACGAGATGAAGGAAAGAGAAGAGATAGCGGAACTTTCCGGAAAGAACGAACTTGTCATCGGTGAGCACAGAGATGATATTTCCGAAGGTATTTGGATCAACCCTTACATGTCCACTATAGAGATGAAAGTAAGCTCTAACAGATCGATAGCAAGTCATAGTCCCAAGCCTTCCCTGGTAATCTTCGATTCTCTTGACGGTCGCTACCATGACGATGAAAAAGAGATCAAGGAATTAATATACTTTGAATACTGCGAAATCTGGTTTGACGGTCATGTAGTAAATAAGGGAACAAGGAAGATAGAGACTAAGACAAGAGAAGAAAAGACCTCTCTTGCCCGCGGCGAATACCGTATAGAAGCCGTTAAGATCAAGGATCACGCACTTATAAGAATCTATGACAGAGAGGGCGTTAAAGAATTCATTATTGCTCTTCCGGACAGTTCAAGATATGTATATATCGGACTTAGCGGAGAGCAGTGTCGCATCAGCGATGTTAAGATAGAAAAATCAGAGGAAAGAACTGACTCTGACTTCATCCCCAGAATAGCTGAAGAGATCAGCTTTATCAATGTGCCCGCCGGAGATATTCCAAATATTCAGGTTGATGGCTACAGAAGCGAATCAACAAAGGGAATTCCGATAAAAGACGGAATGAATATTTCATTCCATTCAATAAGCCTGCCAACCGCAAGACTTGTTTGGCATTGTCCTTCATATGTAATATTCACATCCGATGACGGAACGGTTGATGGACAGAATTACAAGGAATTCTCTCTTGTAAGGCTGGATGGTGAAAACTGGGAGGCAGAAAATGTAGCTGAAAATGAGCTATTGGTAAACAGACAGGATTTCAACGGCTGGGACTCTTGGAAAAACTATAACAAAAACGGATTTGACTGTTCAGTATCGTTTAAACGAGATGGAAATACCATTGTTTCACGAACAGAAAATGATGGTATATCAATAAAAGATACAACTCATGTTTTAGTAGATACTGAAGAGATCTATGTGGCTCTTTCGGGCGATCAATGTGCTCTTACCAATATTAGAATCAACTACGAATCATGATCTGGCTACTCAAGCCCACTGATCAGATCTTTTATATCTTTGGCTATCCGTTCATATTCATAGCAATGAACGCTGTGGTCGCAGTCAAGTTTTACGACTTTTCCGTTTTTTGATGCATCAGCCAATTTATGTGCGGATACGATCCAAATATTTTCATCATCTTCTTCAGTAATATACTGTATAGTCGGAACAGTGGGAAGTGATGTGCTGTATATCGCAACACTCACTTCCTTTATATTTTCTATTTCTCTCTCATTTCTTACTGTTGAATTAGATGTATCTTTGCAGCAAAGAGCCGTTACAGTCCTCTTTTCCTCTTCTGTCAGGATCCCCGTCTTGTCAGGATTGATAAAACGAAACAGTCCGAATTTCTTTGCAATACCATTTGCATCCATAGCAAGATCATTTAATACTTTGTATTTTGACTGGAAATTAGCATTGGCGACCATCATATCCAGTCCTACGATCGCTTCCACTTCATCCGGATACTTCTGAGCCCAGAGTATAGCTTCCACCCCCGAAAGAGAGTGGGGACAGAGCACAAACGGACCTGTTATACCTGCCTTTTGAAGTGCCTCTCTGTCCTGGCGAAGTATAGTATAAAAAGATCTTCTTCCATCTGCATCATCGGAAAATCCGTATCCGAATTTTTCTATGACCACGATCTTATAATCATCACTAAGCTGCTTGTAAAGAGCCTTGAAATCATATATTGGCGATGGCTCACCCCAGCCGGACATAAATACGATCGTATGATCGCCTTGTCCTTCAGAGTATACACACATATCATGACCGTCAACTTCAATCATCTGGCCGACATGTTTCTTTAACAGTACTGCATCTTTTTTTAGCATTATCCTGTTATATACGAACAGTCCCGTAAGACATACTGCTATAACTGCGATCATTACGAACAATGTCTTTGGAAACTTTTTTATCTTCTTTTTCATATCCGTTAGTCAAGAGCCTTTAAGTTAACCTCACCTGAAGATATTTCAATCTTCATCTTATTTGAGCCGTCTCCGGTTATATATTCATTGCCCTTTTTGCTAAATGCCAGATCATAAGAAAGATCATCCTCATCGGGATCCATATCCAGTGTAAGATCACTGTCTTTTGGAAGATAAACTGTTACATTTCCTGATGATGCTTCTATATATGACACGGCAGGAACCGAATCAAACTTAAGTTCATTGTATCCGCTTGAAGTCTCAGACTTAAACTCTTTTACTTCGCCTGCTTTTATCGTTATATCACCGGAACTTGCCCTTGTTGAAAGATTTGTTGCATCCTGCATATCAACATCTATACTGCCTGAAGATGTTTCGATCGATATTTCTTCGCTGCTTCCCTTCTGAGTCAGGTAAACATCTCCTGAAGAAGCACTAAGCTTTATCATCCTTGCTTCACATTCGGCATTGATACTGCCGGAGCTTGAATTTACATTCACGCTGTCAGATTTAAAGTTTTCACAGCTTACATCTGCAGAGGAAACATCGACATAAAGATCTGAAAGGATCATATCCTCAGGGATCGTGACGGTAAGCTGTTTATTGAGATTATTAAGATCAATATTCTTTGCTGAAGCGCAGTATCTTACGTAAAGTGTTGTTCCGTCAACCCAGGTATGTACCTTTCTCTTATCATCCAGCTTAACTGAAGACGTTTCCTTTACAGAAATCATGTCAGTGTCAGCACCGATCAATTTCACATTGCCGAACGTGTAATCAATGCTTATATTTTCAATCTTATCCTTTATCTGCCTATCACCTGCCGTATACTTATCTCCGTTCTGATATAAATAATTGGATCCGACAATAAAAGAGCATCCGCTAAGGCATATAAAAGCCGCTACAAAAACAATTGTATATAAAATTCTCTTAATCATTTTCTTTATTCCCCTTTTTAACTACAAGACCGATTGCGATCAGAATCACACCTACTGCAACTCCGATTATCGCACCAACATATGAATAATCTGAATATACTGTTACTCCGTTATTTATCAGTATCTGAGTCGTTATCACATCTGCGATGAATGAAGCGATACTGATCACGCCTATACAAGTACCGGCCTTAACAAATCCGTTAGCGGGCATATATCTGATGATCAAAAAAATTATCCAGGTTAAAAGCACTAAAGGAACAGATATGCCAAATGCCAGTATGAAGTAATTTCTTGATGCAACATGTATTCCTATGCAAATCATCATAAGGAAAAATGTAGCAGTGATCATCGTCATCGCAGCAAGACCCTTGAAATTCTTAAGATACGCATTTACAGGTCTTCTGCATACAATAAACGGTACAAAGCAGACACTTAAACCGAACAATACCGATGATGCCGCAATAAAGAACCAGCTTCCTCTGGTATATATACAGCAGACTGCTAAAAGCACGATCACGCTTGCTGTAAATGAACACATTGTAAGAAACATCTTGTTTTTAGGTGCCATTAAAGGTACTACGAAAAGAGATGTCGGGATAAACATCGCGGCAAGCACGATGAAAAACCATCCCAGACCATTGCCGCTTGCAAGATCAACGATCATGCATATAAGTATCGGCAGAGCAAATATAGCTGCCAAAACACTTCCTATAACAGCACTTCTTCTCTTGAAGAACCTAGACTGGGAATCGATTACTTCATCTCTCTCCCTTACTATCATTTCATCTATAACTGTATCTTTTAATGCGTTAAGCATCTGCGCACACTTTGGACATTCTGCAAGATGCTCTTCAACGGCCTTAGAACTTGCCGCGCTGCATGCTTTGTCTTTATATAACGGTAATAGATCTTCTATTACATCGCATTCATATTTCATGACTTCTCCATCCTTTCTTTGATCATTATTCTTGCTCGATGATAGGTTACCCGGGCCCAGGTTTCCGTTTTACCGAAGATGGAACCTATCTCCTTGAAGGACAATTCCCCGAATATGCGAAGCTGAAAAACTTCCTTATAGGGTTCCTCCATTTCATGAAGCACTCTGTGAACCCTGATGGATGTATCTGAATCCATCAGGCTCTTTTCAAAGCTTTTCCCCGTATCCTGCTGCTCTTCGAGTTCTACCTGTTCAAATCGGGAATTGCGTCTTTTCTCATCTATGAAGAGGTTTTTTGCTATTGCGCACAGCCAAGTGTAGCTGTCGCTCTCTCCTCTGAATGAGTGTTCTGTGGAGATTGCCCTGAAAAATGTTTCCTGGGTTATCTCCTTTGCGTCTTCCCGATCACTCGTTAGCGTCATTACGTAGGAAAACACCTTCATGTAAAAAGCTTCATAAAGTTTTTCAGCGGTGTTTTTGTCCATTAAACTTTGAGCTTCCTTTCAAGT
>JAGCXJ010000160.1 GCA_017961385.1 Lachnospiraceae bacterium | reverse complement strand
TTTTGCACTCGGCGGCGGCTGCGAGATCTCAATGAGCTGTGATATCAGGATCTGTTCAGACAATGCCGTATTCGGTCAGCCCGAGGTAGGCCTTGGAATAACACCCGGATTTGGCGGAACACAGAGACTTGCACGTCTGGTTGGTGCAGGCATGGCTAAGCAGATGATCTATACAGCACGTAACATCAAGGCTGCAGAGGCTTACAGGATCGGTCTTGTAAACCAGGTCGTTTCAGCTGAGACAAACGAGGCAGGTGAAGTAGTTGTTTCTGCAAAGGATGCTCTTATGGCAGCTGCAAACAAGATGGCTGCAGGCATAGCAGCTCAGGCTCCCATCGCTGTAAGAAACTGCAAGAAGGCTATAAACGAAGGTCTTCAGGTTGATATGGACAAGGCTATTGTTATAGAAGAAAAGCTTTTCGGTGACTGCTTCGAGACAGAGGATCAGAAGGCAGGCATGGGCAACTTCCTTGAGAAAGACAAGGAAAAGAAGCTTAAGGTAGTTCCTTTTAAGAACAGATAGTACGTTAATAATATAATTAAGATAAATTTTTAAGGAGGCTTAACTATGAAAGTAGGCGTTATTGGTGCAGGTACAATGGGCCAGGGCATTGCCAAGGCTTTTGCACAGACAGAAGGTTATGAAGTAGCTCTCTGTGACATCAAGCAGGAGTGGGCTGAAGGCGGTAAGGACAAGATCGTTAAAGGCTACGCAAAGCTTGTTGAAAAAGGAAAGATGACACAGGAAGCCGTTGATGCGATCGTTGCCAAGATCACACCCGGACTTAAAGAGAACCTGTGTGCTGACTGCGATCTTATCGTAGAAGCAGCATTTGAAAATATGGAAGTTAAGAAGACAACATTCAAGGAGCTTGACGAGATCTGCAAGCCTGAGTGTGTATTTGCTTCAAACACTTCTTCACTCTCTATCACCGAGATCGGAAACGGTCTTAACAGACCTATGGTCGGCATGCATTTCTTCAATCCCGCTGATCGTATGAAGCTTATCGAGGTTATAGCAGGTGTTAATACTCCCGATGCAACAGTTGATTGCATCAAGAAGATATCTGAAGAGATCGGCAAGACTCCTGTTCAGGTTAATGAGGCAGCAGGTTTCGTAGTAAACCGTATCCTCATCCCCATGATCAACGAAGCAGCATTCATCAAGATGGAAGGTGTTTCAGATGTTGAAGGTATCGATGCAGCTATGAAGCTTGGTGCTAATCATCCCATGGGTCCCCTTGAGCTTGGTGATTTCGTAGGTCTTGATATCTGCCTTGCTATCATGGATGTTCTTTACAATGAGACAGGTGATTCCAAGTATCGTGCATGTCCTCTTATCAGAAAGATGGTACGTGGCGGTAACCTAGGTGTTAAGAGCGGCAAGGGATTCTACATCTACAATGCTGACAGAACAAAGACACCTGTTGATAAGGCTTGATCGTAAATAATTAAAGTTTAAATATATTATGGAGGATTTTAAATCATGGATTTTACATTAGGTAAACAACATGAGATGGCTAGACAGCTGTTCAAGGATTTTGCCGAGAACGAAGTTAAGCCTCTTGCTCAGGAAGTTGACGAGCAGCACAGATTTCCCAGAGAAACAGTAGAAAAGATGGCAAAGTATGGCTTCCTTGGTATTCCGGTACCGAAGGAGTACGGCGGACAGGGATGTGATATCCTTACATACGCTATGTGCGTAGAAGAGCTTTCAAAGGTATGTGGCACAACAGGTGTTATCGTATCAGCTCACACATCACTTTGCGTTGATCCTATTCTTACATTTGGTACAGAAGAGCAGAAGCAGAAGTTTGTAGTACCGCTTGCAAAGGGCGAGAAGCTCGGTGCTTTCGGTCTTACAGAGCCCGGTGCAGGTACAGATGCTCAGGGTCAGCAGACAAAGGCTGTTCTTGACGGTGACGAGTGGGTGTTAAACGGCTCTAAGTGCTTCATCACAAACGGTAAGGAAGCAGATGTATATGTAATCTTTGCTGTAACAGGCAAGATTGAAAAGCGCGGCAGAATGATGAAAGAGATTTCAGCATTCATCGTAGAAAAAGGAACACCCGGATTCACATTCGGTACAAAAGAGAACAAGATGGGTATCTGCGGATCATCTACATATGAGTTGATCTTCCAGGATTGCCGTATCCCTAAGGAGAACCTCCTTGGTGCACAGGGCAAGGGCTTCAATATCGCTATGCATACTCTTGACGGTGGTCGTATCGGTATCGCTGCACAGGCTCTCGGTCTTGCAGAGGGTGCTCTTGAGACAACTATCAACTATGTAAAGGAAAGAAAGCAGTTCGGTAAGGCTATCGGCCAGTTCCAGAACACACAGTTCCAGCTTGCTGATATGGCTACAAAGGTTGAGGCTGCTAAGCTTCTCGTATACAAGGCTGCACGCAAGAAGGATGAGTTCAAGACCAATCCTAAGATCTCTTACTCATTCGAAGCTGCTCAGGCTAAGCTCTATGCGGCTGAGGTAGCTATGGAAGTTACAACTAAGGCAGTACAGCTTCATGGTGGTTACGGCTACATCAAGGAGTACGATGTAGAGCGTATGATGCGTGATGCTAAGATCACAGAGATTTACGAAGGAACAAGTGAAGTTCAGCGTATGGTTATCTCTGCTAACTTATTGAAGTAGGAGGATATAAAAGTGAAAATCATCGTTTGTATAAAGCAGGTTCCTGATACAAAGGGCGGTGTTAAGTTCAATCCCGACGGAACACTTGACAGAGGCGCTATGCTTGCCATCATGAATCCCGATGACAAGGCAGGTCTTGAAGCTGCACTTAGATTAAAAGATCAGTACGGAGCAGAAGTTACCGTACTTACAATGGGTCTTCCCAAGGCTACAGATGTTCTTCGCGAAGCTCTGGCTATGGGCGCTGACAAGGGCGTACTCGTAACAGACAGAGTTCTCGGTGGAGCTGATACATGGGCTACATCTACAACAATAGCAGGTGCTATCAGAAATCTTGAGTATGATCTCATCATCACAGGCCGTCAGGCTATCGATGGTGATACAGCTCAGGTTGGTCCTCAGATCGCTGAGCACCTTGGAATCCCTGTAATCTCTTATGCACAGGAGATCAAGGTAGATGGAGATAAGGTTACAGTTAAGCGTCAGTATGATGACAGATATCATATGGTAGAGGCTCAGATGCCCTGTCTTATCACAGCACTTTCTGAGTTGAACGATCCCCGTTACATGACTCCCGGCGGTATCTTCGATGCTTGTGAAGCAGAGATCACTACCTGGGGACGTGCAGATCTTAAGGATGTTGAAGACGGCAACCTTGGTCTTAACGGTTCTCCCACAAAGATTGCCAAGGCATCAGATAAGGTTCGCAAGGGCGCAGGCGAAAAGGTTGTTCCCGAGTCACCCGAAGATGCTGTTGCATATATCGTTGGCAAACTTGATGAGAAACATGTGATATAGTTCAAAAGGAGAATGGTGAATAGATATGAAAATGAGTCCAGAACAAATCGCACAATATAAAGGCGTATATGTCTTTGCTCAGCAGGTTGATAATGAGGTAAGCGGTATCGCTTTCGAACTCCTGGGCAAAGCTAAGGAATTGGCTGCTCCTCTTAACACAGAGGTTACAGCAGTTTTGATCGGTTACAATGTTGGTAATCTTGTTGACAAGCTTGCTGAGTACGGCGCTGACAAGGTTATCGTAGTAGATGACAAGGAACTGGAAGTATACAGAACAGAGCCTTACGCACATGCACTCAGCTCTGTAATCAATGAGTACAAGCCTGAGATCGTTTTGGTCGGTGCTACAGCAATCGGCCGTGACCTCGGTCCTACAGTTTCAGCTAGAGTTGAGACAGGTCTTACAGCTGACTGTACAGTACTTGAGATCGGTGACTTCCCGCTCGTTGCAGTTCCCGGCAAGGAACAGCTTCACAACCAGCTTCTGATGACACGTCCCGCTTTCGGTGGTAACACAATAGCTACTATCGCATGTCCTGACAACCGTCCTCAGATGGCTACAGTAAGACCCGGTGTTATGCAGAAGATCGAGCCCGTTGCAGGTGCAAAGGCAGAGGTTATCAACTACAATCCCGGATTTACACCCAATAACAGATACGTTACAGTCAAGGAAGTTGTTAAGGCTGTTTCAGACGTTAAGGATATCATGGATGCCAAGATCCTTGTATCAGGCGGACGTGGCGTAGGTTCTCCCGAGAACTTCAAGATCCTTGAAGAGCTCGCAGATGCTATCGGCGGTCAGGTAAGCTGCTCACGTGCAGTTGTAGATTCAGGCTGGAAGCCGAAGGATCTTCAGGTTGGTCAGACAGGTAAGACAGTAAGACCCAACGTTTACTTCGCTATCGGTATCTCAGGTGCTATCCAGCACGTTGCAGGTATGGAAGAATCAGACATCATCGTTGCTATCAACAAGGACGAGGATGCTCCTATCTTCGATGTAGCTGACTACGGTGTAGTAGGTGATCTTAACAAGATCGTTCCTCAGCTTACAGCAGCTATCAAGGCTGCAAAGGCAGCTAAGGCTTCTAACTAAGCTATAGGATTTTTCAAAGGCCGTTCCGAGAGGGGCGGCCTTTTTGTATCAAAAAGTATTTATCTTTCAAATAATAAACCAAAAAAACTTCATGGCTTGACAGGGTACCTGATAAAGAAAGTGTGCCTTTAATGCTGCGACATGTTATAATCCAGTATAAGGGGTTGAAAGGAGGTACAGATGGATACACAGAGACCGGATATAAAAGAACTGATAAATATTTGCAAAGGCCATAAGGTATATATACAGACACACAATATTCCGGATCCGGATGCTATAGGTGCGGCATTCGGACTTAAGCAGCTTTTGGCTGAGTTTGATATAGATGCGACCATCTGTTACGACGGAAGCATAGATAAGTTAAGTTCGGCAAAAATGCTCGATATACTTGATATTGACATGTATGCAGATCATGAGATCGCTGATGATATGAAGAAAGATGATTATATCATATGCGTTGATACCCAGAAGGAATCGGGAAACGTCACTGATCTATTGGGAGATGAGATAGCAGCCATCGATCATCATCCCACAACTTCCAGAAATGCTGATATTGAGTACAGATACAAGGATATCAGGCTGTTCGGGGCTTGTTGTACGATAATAACCGAATATTATAAGGATCTTAAAATGACTCCGTCTCCGAAGGTGGCAACTGCGCTGCTTTACGGCATTAGGATGGATACGCTGCAGTTTTCACGCGGAGTATGTGGTGAAGATATAGCGGCATTTGCGTTCTTACATCCGCTTGCAGACAATGCATGCCTTAAAAAGCTTGAGATGAACAACATAGAATTCGGTGACCTTAAGGCATACGGTGCGGCTATAGAGAATATCAGAGTGTTTGATTATCTGGGGATAGTGCATATACCGTTTAGCTGTCCGGATGCGATGATAGCTATAGTGGCTGATTTTATCCTCTCTTTGATAGAGATAGATATTGCAGTTGTTTACTGCGACAGACCGGACGGGTATAAATTCTCTGTTCGTTCGGAGAGAGAAAATGTTGATGCCGGTAAGCTCATTGCCGATGCACTTGACGGAATAGGCACAGGCGGAGGACATGCGAGCATGGCAGGCGGAAAAGTATTTCTTGAGAGTATAGAGATGATGGGAGGTTATCCTGAAACAGAGATAACGGAAAGATTCTTAAGAACGCTCAATCTGCCTTTTTAACAGGTATATACATATTTACCGTTGTTTCGGCTTCGGTCTGTAACAGTTCAACAGAACCGTTAAGAAGGAGTTTGAGACGTGTACGTGTGTTTTCGAGTCCGACACCGAGTCGGGCTCTTTCTTTTTCGGAATAATCTACTTTGGCATTACTGTTTAATACGGTTATAACGACCGTATCATTCTCTTGTCTTGTTAAGATCCTGATATAGCCTCCGGTTTTGTCGATCCCGTGTTTTACCGCATTTTCAACGATAGGCTCAAGTGAGAGAGGAGGTATCATAAAATCTGTCACATTCAGATCATAAGTGATGTCTATGGGTTCATCGTATGTCGGCTGGACCAGACCGATAAAAGCTCTCACATTTACAAGTTCATCCTCAAACGTAACAAGATCATTGTTTTTGAGCGCATAAACGTGTCCCCTGAGGTAACCTGCAAAGTTATCTATTCCTGCTATCGCTTTGGCAGGATCTCTTTTGATGAGCGCACGTATAACGTTTAAAGAATTGAAAATGAAATGAGGTCTGATCTGCTCCTGCAGCATATCTACCTTGTCCTTGGCTATCTTTAATTCCTTTTCTGCAATGCTGTTTTTAAGTTCCTGCTGGTATACGGAAATAAGATAGATGTAATAAACAAGAACAGAGATGGCGGTTACTTCATCAACATAGCCGGTGACATTTGCGGTTGCCTCAAGCAGCATGGTTAAAACTATGGCAAAAGATATGAAGACTATCAGCAGACCTCTTGTGCGGCTGTAGTCTATGAAACCTCTTATTGAGATATAGATGAACACGCACAGATAAAAGATCATGACATAGAAGATCGTATATCCTAGCGGACCTCTCTTGTATGCGTTGTCTTCATCTATATAGAATCCCAGTCCTCCGGTTAACGAAGATGTGGCATATATCAGCGCATTTAAAAGAGCGGGTATTGCTAATCTGAGCTTGTGACGCATGTTGGGGACAACAAACTGCAGCTCGAGCATTATTATGAGAGGCTGTATGATGTAATCGATCGTAGATACAATAGTCCTGAACTTGATGTGCCATGCCATATCCATTGAAGTTGTAAGGGGATGGCTCACCTCATAAGACCATATGTTAAGATAATACGTTGTCGCATTGATAAGGATGATAAGTGAGATTATCGGAACAAGCCCCGATGAAGGGATCTTGTATTCACGATATACGAAATACACGATCATCAAAGCGATCACTATAAGAACCGTCATGTAGTTGAGGCTTAAGAATTCCATAAACATAATAGAATTATAGCATGGATTTTGTCTTATATGGTATAATAAATGCTTGAATGACAAAATGAACCTATAAATAGGTATAAAGGATAGATTATGCAACTGGTATTTGTAAGACACGGTGAACCCGATTATGAAAAAGATTCCCTTACCCCGAAGGGATTTAAGGAAGCTGATATCCTTGCAGAAAGGACAGCCAAATGGAAGCCTGACGCAGTATTTTGCTCTCCCCTTGGAAGAGCGCAGGATACGATGAGACCAAGTCTTAAAAACTGGCCGGATATAACACCGGTAACATGTGACTGGCTTAAGGAGTTTCATTATAAGATAAAGGATCCGATAGACGGACATGACAGGATAGCATGGGATTTTATGCCCCAGTATTTCTGTTCTCAGGAAGATCTTCATGACAAGGATAAATGGTTTGCGACCGATTTCATGGAAACAGGCGAGGTTAAAAAGCACCTTGAAGAGACTAGAAAAGGAATCGATGAGCTTCTTGCTAGATACGGCTATCATCATAAAGGAAACGGCTTTTTTGATATAGAAAAGAGCAGTGACCAGACTCTTGTTTTTTTCTGCCACTTTGGAATAATATCTGTCATAACCGGCTATCTTACAGGTATAGCGCCACCTACTCTGTGGCAGGGCTTTTTTATGGCGCCTACCGCGGTGACTGTTTTTAACAGTGAAGAGAGAGAAAAGGGAAAGGGAGCTTTCAGAGCTCAGTATTTCGGAGATGTGTCTCATCTGTTGGCTTTCGGCGAGCCGATAAGTCATTCCGGATACTTTTCCGATGTATTTGAATTTTGATAGGACAAAATCATGCCTGAGAATATATTAGATTATGAAACGGTAGATCTGGATGCCGTTAACGGTGAACTGGTCATCATAGATCAGACAAAACTTCCGGGAAATATCAGTATCATACGTTTAAAGACAGCTAAGCCGATCTGGGATGCGATATATCTTTTAAAGGTAAGAGGAGCACCTGCGATAGGTGTGGCGGCAGCTTTCGGGCTGTATGTCCTTGCCTTGCAGCATAAAGATGACGATAGTGTCACATTCTTTAAAAAGCTTGAAGAATACAGGGATTATCTGAATTCGGCAAGACCTACCGCAGTAAACTTAAGCTGGGCTTTGACAAGAATGTACAGACTTGCACAGTCAATGAAAGATGAGCCTGTTTTATCAATCCTTGATGCTTTAAGAGATGAATCTCTTGCCATAAAGAAAGAGGATATAGAAGTATGCAAAGCTATCGGTGAGTACGGACTGACTCTTGTAAAACCCGGAGACGGCATCCTGACCCACTGCAATGCCGGCCCGCTGGCGACCAGCAAGTACGGGACAGCGACCGGACCGGTCTTTCTGGCG